>NZ_KV805602.1:215649-419160 GCF_001811595.1 Enterococcus sp. HMSC078F03
AAGAAGCGAAAGCAATCGTTCATGTCCGTGATGATAGTCGTTTACAAGTCAAGGATTCAACGATTTATGTCGGCGATTCATGGAAACCAGAAGAGAACTTTGTTTCAGCAACAGATAAAACTGGTCAAGACGTTCCCTTCGAAAAAATCACTGTTTCAGGTCAAGTTGATAACACCAAAGCGGGCATTTACCCAATCATTTACAGTTACGAAGGTAAAGAAGAAACAGCTAATGTGACTGTCAAACCCGACCAATCTAAGTTAGAGGTCAAAGATACAACGATTTATGTTGGTGATTCGTGGAAACCAGAAGATAATTTCGTTTCAGCGACAGATCGTGACGGTCATGCTATATCCTTTGATAAGGTTCAAGTAAAAGGGGAAGTTGATACAAAGAAAACAGGAGAGTACCAGATTTCCTATACCACTGAGCCAGTTAATGAAACCAAACCAGCTGTGCAGTCACGACTTTTCTCAATGTTTTCAAACGAAACACCTCGTCAATTGACGACAGTAGCAACTGTTCATGTGATTGATCGTAATCCTACACCACTACCAGATAAAAATGAGAACAACCAGACTAGTTCCTCAACGAATCAAACCACGATAAAAAGTAGTCAGTATGTCACACATATTGTGAAACCTGACAAGCAAGGACGTTATCCCAAAACGGGAGAACAAACTAATGGTCTATATCGTGTGCTAGGACTTGTTGTGTTACTTATTGTGATTATTAGTGGTATAGTCATCAAGAAGAAACGAAAATAATTAAATGAGCGTGGGGCAAAAGTTTAAAGTAACTTTTGTTCCACGCTTAAAAGATGAATAAGTGCATGAATGAGGGTAGCTGTTTCCTTGGAAAATAGGAAGTTTTACAAGTGACTTTTATTTTAAGAACACCTATTAGCAGGTTTTTCTGTTAAGATAGTTATTTTTATGAAATAGTTTGGAGGAATAATAAACGAGATGAACCAGCGAACTATTTATTATGGTAGTATCGGCACAGCCTTATTTCTTTCTTCAGGAATGTTGATTGCTTCAGTGAATAGCTATGCAAACGAAGCGACAACGCCAGGCAAATACACCGTGACTTATGAAGTGGATGGCAAAATTGAAACAGCAACCATTACGGTCAAAGAAAATCAAACGGAACTTAAATTAAAAGACACGTTTTTAGGAGTTAATCAAGCATGGTCACCCTTAGACAATGTCGTTTTTCTAAAAGATAAAGAGGGTCGCCCTTTAAATTTAGAAAATGTAATTATAGAAAATAATGTAAATACTCAAAAAGTAGGCCTTTATTTTGTAACCTTCCGTTACGAGTCATACCTTTCTATTGCGAAGGTGTATGTCAACCCTACTAATTTTGCTGCAGAGGGGAATATGCTTGCAGAGCTTCCTTATAGTCAAGCAATGATTGGCCCAGAAAGACCAATTATTGCCTCGAGACAGGACAAGGAGCAACAAACAAAACAGGAGAAAAAGAAAAATAAAATTGAACAGGAACGAGTAAATAAAAAGGTGCTGTTAAATGATGAGTTGTTGAAAAAAATAGATACGATAGCCCCAGTGGAAATTACTGGAGGAGCGGCAAGTGGGTCCTCTCAATTTGGCACCACTTTAAGCTTCCTGTCAGGCTCACTTTTGTATGGAACAAGGAGAGTTTAAATGGAATTCTTGTTATTAGATGATCGGGAAAATTTAAAATTAGCGATTATTAGAAAGTTAGAGCAACAATATTCATTTTCTGAACGAAAAGATCGTTTATGTAAGCAATTAGCTATTTCTCCTTATTTGCTAGAACGGAACATAACAGAAATCAATGCAGATTTGCAACGCTTTGGTCTGATTAATGAGATGGAAATCAGTGAAAAAAATAATGAAATTTTGTTATCTCAAAGCCTTCGTATTTCTTCAAGTATTATTGAAGAATATTATTTAAAAGACTCGTTAGAATTTAATCTATTAAAAACGATTTTCTTTCATCAGTTTACCTCAATCAAAAAATATGGTGAAAAGCACGGGATGAGTCGAACGGTTGTATACAAAATTGTTGACCATATCCGGAAAGAATTAGGTCAATATGGTATCAAGTTATCCAAAAATTTACAACTTAGCGGCAATGAAATGGCGATTAGACAATATTTTACTATGCTCTATTACCGAATTTACAAAGATTCTGAAGAATTATATAATCAAACAGATCTTCGCGCAGTGAACCAATTATTGGCTCAATTGAAAGGCTCTTATGAAAATATCACTAATTTTCATTTATTTAAACATTATGTATTGGTGGCTTTAGAACGAACGCAGAGAAAAGCTAATTATTTTTTATCCCAAGAAGAAAATCCATTCGTTTTTGACGAAGAAAGTTCGATTTATCAAGAAATTCAATGTTGGATAAACGAAGTGATGAAGGCGACTCATGCAGAGAAAAACGCAGAAATTCAAGGAATTATCGGCAATTTATCGGTCTATCAAAGTGAACTTATTTCGGAACATCTGCTGAGTTCTCACAATGAGGCAATTACTGCTACGAAAACATTATTCTTTTCTTATATGCCGTTTACAATTTCGGACGAAGAATTTTATCAAGAAATTGTTCCGATTATTTATCAACATCGTTTTATTACGCCGTTTATCGATATCACCTTACGAATTATGGATTTAGAATTTTTTCAGGAACGCTACCCAATTGTTTTTGATAGTTGTCGTCAGTTTTTATTTGCGTTGGATTGTTCGGCGTTTGAGTTTAGTAAGCTTTCTTTATTTTTTGATTTGCTATTAGTGTTATCCCGTCTTTATGACCAAAGGAATGAAAAAAGCACGATCAATCTTTATGTGAATTTTACGCAAGGAGAAAAATATACTCAGTTTATCAAAGAACAAATCAAAATATTCGAATCTTTCAGCATTCACTTTCATTCAGCGATTCGACCAGATACTGATTTAGTAGTTTCGGATTATTTACCAAAAACGTTATTTTCAGTAAAATGTTTAATTTGGCTAGCGCCCCCGCGAGCCAGTGACTGGCAAAATTTTGGCAACGAAATTGTCCGAATTAATAAAGAGCTACAACAAACGAAACAAAGAAAAAGCGAATAAAAACAGTCGCAACGTGTTTTAGTTGCGACTGTTTTTTGGTACTGAATGTTTATAGTAAACTTTCTCATTATCACTGATGTGAAAAATTTTAAATAAAAGCCAAATAGGATTGAAGAAAAAGAAAAAATTGATAGTGAAGGACCAATTCTCTAAAGTTTTTCTCAAATATAGTAGAATTCCTTTCTTTTCTTCTGTGAGAAAGATATAATAAAAAACGTATGAACAAAGGAAAAGGGATGACGAATGAATAGAAAAGAGAAAACAAATTTAGATAGTCGAATTGATTACGGCGTGATATTACCAGTTTTTCTTTTATCACTAATTGGTATGCTATCGCTTTACGTAGCGCTTTACAATGATCCAAGCAAACCTAAAATTGGAAGCTTGTTAATGAAACAAGGACTGTGGTATTTAGTCGGAGGATTAAGTATTGTCATTATTATGCATTTTAGCTCAAAATTACTCTGGCGGTTAACGCCCGTTTTTTATGCACTTGGATTAGTATTAATGGGATTACTACTGAAATTCTATGATCCCGTGCTAGCAGAGCAAACAGGTTCTAAAAACTGGATTCGCTTTGGTGGCACCACATTCCAACCATCGGAATTGATGAAGATTGCGTTTATTTTGATGTTGGCCTATATAGTGACCATGCATAATGTTAAATATGTGGACCGAACACTCAAAAGCGACTTTTGGCTAATCGCTAAAATGCTATTAGTGGCGATTCCGGTAATTGTTTTAGTACTTTTACAAAAAGACTTCGGGACGATGTTAGTTTTCTTAGCCATTTTTGGGGGAGTTTTCTTAATGTCTGGCATTACTTGGAAAATTATTGTGCCCGCCTTTATCATAGCTGCTCTAGTCGGAGCTGGAACCATCTACTTGGTAACAACAGAAACAGGAAGAGACTTATTGTCTAAAATTGGCATTAAAGCTTATCAATTTGATCGGATTGATTTATGGCTAAATCCTTTCCATACAGATCCAGATCGCTCATTCCAACCAGCGCTAGCATTAACAGCAATTGGTTCTGGGGGCCTTTTCGGAAAAGGCTTTAACGTGAGTGATGTGTATGTCCCTGTTCGTGAGTCAGATATGATTTTTACAGTTGTTGGTGAAAACTTTGGCTTTATTGGTGGCTGTTTCATTATTTTGTTGTATTTTATTTTAATCTACCGCATGATTCGCGTTTGTTTTGATACAAATAATGAATTCTATGCCTACATTGCCACAGGAATTATCATGATGATTTTGTTCCATGTTTTTGAAAACATTGGAGCGAATATTGGTTTACTACCATTAACTGGGATTCCATTACCGTTTATTAGTCAAGGTGGTTCTTCCATTTTAGGTAACATGATTGGGGTGGGCTTAATTATGTCCATGCGTTACCAACAAGAAACGGTTCGTACCAGAAGTGGTCGTTAAAGAAAGAAGAAAGAAGGGGTAGAAATGTACACACTTTATGAATATCCTAAATGCTCAACTTGTAAAAAAGCGAAAGCGTGGTTAGATCAACAAGGCGTTAAATACCAAGCAATTGATATTAAAGCAACACCGCCTAGTAGTGAACAACTAGCAAAATGGATGAAAGAGACCGGCTTGCCTGTTCGTCGTTTTTTTAATACAAGTGGGGTTTTATATAGAGAACAAGGATTAAAAGATCTTGTGGACAGTTTTTCTATTGAAGAAGCAAGTCAGCGCTTAGCTGCGGATGGCATGTTGATTAAGCGTCCAATTCTCTTAAAAGACAATACATTTCTAACGAATGGTTTTAAAGAAGCAGATTACGAAGGAGTGCTTGGAAAATGAGTGAAATGAAACAAATCGATCAATTATGGATCTTACCAACAGAAGCAGGTTATAAAATTGGTTTAACCGCCGAAGCCCAAGAGGATTTAGGGAAGATTACTTTTGCAACATTTCCAAAAGTCGGACAAACATTAGCTAAAGGTGATTCTTTAATTGAATTAGAAGCAGAAAAAGCAGTCAGTGAATTCAGTAGTCCATTATCTGGTAAAGTAGTCGCGATTAATGAAGCGGCTGATCAAGAGCCAAGTGCGTTAGATGAAGAAAATGCCTGGATTGCTGTTTTAGCAGATGTTGAACCAACAGAATTTGAAAATCTTTAGTCTTACGTTGACAAGGCCAATGTTTATTGCTATAATTTTCTCAATCTAATCAAAAGAAAGCTTTGAAAAGAAGAGTACATGTTAAGGACGTTTGAAGAGAGCCCTGTTTGCTGAGAATGGGTAACAGATTTAAGATGGAAGATGGTCTTTGAGCAGAGTAAGTGAGCGAAGCAGTGAACTTACTACGGGGCGCCCGTTACAGCCAACGGTATGCGAAGAATCAAGTACCGTATGAGGTTATTATTGAGAAATAATAGCGAATTAAGGTGGTATCACGAAATGACAAACTTTCGTCCTTTTTGCTGTAATAGCAAAAGGATGGAAGTTTTTTTGTTTTTATTAAGCAAATTCGTTTCATAAAAAGTGCGAAACCTTCAAAATAAGAAAGTAGAACAGAAAGAAGAGGAGAACAAAATGGCATTAATTGAATTACGTCATGTAAAAAAAGAGTTTTCCGGTAAAGCGGGTAAAGTCACGGCTTTAAAAGATATTGATTTAACGGTTGAATCAGGTGATATTTATGGCATTATTGGCTATTCAGGTGCAGGAAAAAGTACGTTGGTTCGCCTATTGAATGGGCTTGAAACACCTACAGAAGGTGAAGTAGAAATTCAAGGACAAGATATTGCATTGTTGCCAAATAAAGAACTACGAAACTTCCGTAAAAAAATTGGGATGATCTTTCAACATTTTAATTTATTATGGTCACGGACGGTCCTAGAAAATATCATGCTCCCATTGGAAATTGCTGGCGTTCCAAAACAAAATCGGAAAAGCCGCGCAGAAGAGTTAATCAAGTTGGTTGGTTTAGAAGGACGGGAAACCGCCTACCCAAGTCAACTCTCTGGTGGGCAAAAGCAACGAGTGGGGATTGCCCGTGCCTTAGCTAACAATCCTGATATTTTGCTTTGTGATGAAGCAACGAGTGCTTTGGATCCGCAGACAACTGATGAAGTGCTAGAATTACTACTAAAAATCAACCAAGAATTAAATTTAACGGTTGTATTAATTACCCACGAAATGCACGTGATTCGTAAAATTTGTAATCGCGTAGCTGTGATGGAATATGGTGAAATTGTTGAAGAAGGTAAAGTGATCGATATTTTCAAAAAGCCTCAAACAGAAATTGCGAAACGCTTTATCCAACAAGAAGCGGATAAAAACATTGAAGAAACGGAACTGGTTGTTGAAGAAATGTTGGAACAATATCCGAATGGAAAAATTGTTCGCCTGCTTTTCCACGGTGAACAAGCGAAATTGCCAATTATCTCGCATATTGTCCAAGAATATCAAGTAGAAGTTAGTATTATTCAAGGGAACATTCAGCAAACAAAGCAGGGTGCAGTGGGTTCTCTTTATATTCAATTATTAGGCGAAGAGCAAAATATTCTAGCAGCCATTGAAGGATTACGTAAACTTCGTGTAGAAACAGAGGTGATTGGAAATGAATAATCGTGGCTTAGCAAGTTTCTTTGATTTTTCCCAAATTGATATAAGTAAACTACAAGAAAAAACGATTGAAACACTTTATATGACAGGGATTTCAATCATAGTGGTCGCCATTTTAGGGCTGATTTTAGGACTACTACTTTTTGAAACGTCAGGCAGAAAAGGGATTTTGAGCCGATTACTGTATTGGCTAGTAGCCATTTTTGTAAATATTTTCCGTTCGATTCCGTTTATTATCTTAATCGTTCTGTTAATTCCTTTTACAAAAATTATTTTAGGGAGTATGTCTGGTGTCAAAGGTTCCTTACCAGCATTGATTATTTCCGCAGCACCTTTTTATGCTCGCATGGTCGAAATTGCTTTTCGTGAAGTCGATAAAGGCGTGATTGAAGCAGCCAAAGCAATGGGGGCCAATCGTTTCCAAATAATTTGGAAAGTGCTATTACCAGAAAGTCTGCCAGCACTTGTTTCTGGCTTAACCGTTACAACCATTTCTTTAGTGGGCTACACTGCAATGGCGGCTGCTATTGGAGCGGGCGGTTTAGGAAGTTTGGCGTATCAAGATGGCTTCCAACGTGGTCAAAATACAGTTACCTTAGTAGCAACGATTTGTATCTTAGTTATTGTCTTTGCGATTCAATGGCTTGGGGATACAGTCGCTAAAAAAATAGATAAACGATAAATGGAGGGAATAAGATGAAAAAACGTACATTATGGTCAGTAATTACTGTAGCAGTAGCTGTCTTAATTTTAGGGGCTTGCGGCAATAAAAAGAGTGATGACTCGGTCTTGAAAGTTGGGGCTTCACCAGTTCCGCATGCAGAGATTTTAGAACATGTAAAACCTTTATTAGAAAAAGAAGGCGTAAAATTAGAAGTGACGACTTATACAGATTACGTGCTACCTAACAAGGCGTTGGAAAGTGGTGATATCGATGCCAACTATTTCCAACATGTGCCGTTCTTTAATGAAGCGGTTAAAGAAAATGATTATGACTTTGTGAATGCAGGTGCGATTCATTTAGAACCAGTTGGGCTTTACTCGAAAAAATACAAATCGTTACAAGAAATTCCTGATGATTCAACGATTTACGTTAGCTCTTCCGTTTCAGATTGGCCACGTGTTTTAACGATTTTAGAAGATGCTGGTTTAATCACGCTGAAAGAAGGGGTAGACCGGACAACTGCTACTTTCGATGATATTGATAAAAATACTAAAAAGTTGAAATTCAATCATGAAAGTGATCCAGCAATCATGACCACTCTTTATGACAATGAAGAAGGGGCTGCGGTTTTAATTAACTCAAACTTTGCCGTGGATCAAGGATTAAATCCGAAAAAAGATGCGATTGCCTTAGAAAAAGAAAGTTCACCTTATGCCAATATTATTGCGGTTCGTAAAGAAGACGAAAACAACGAAAATGTAAAAAAATTAGTCAAAGTGTTACGTAGCAAAGAAGTCCAAGATTGGATTACGAAAAAATGGAACGGTGCCATTGTTCCAGTCAATGAATAAAAAGAAAAAGACAATAGAATAAAAACTTGAGGTCGGGACAGGCGTGTTAAGCTTCAAGAAATAAGAAGAAAGTTCTGAAAGATGCTTTTTGTCTCTCAAGGACGTTCAGCTTATTTCCGAAGAAGCTGCTCCTGTCCCGTTGTTTATTTAAAATTTTAAAGCTAGGCAGATACATCATGTTGATTTACCTGCCAAGTCTAAGTTTTTTTCTTTTAAAAAAGGACCATAAATGATAAAGTTACAAGGAATTTCTTAATTATCAGGAAAATTCAGGGACTATGCATAGGCATTTGCATTAGTTATTGTTATAATAATTAAGATAGATTTTTTGGAATGGAGGGAAAAAGATGTTACGTTTTTTTCCGCAAAAAAATAAATATGTAGAAGAAGCAAGCCAGTACGCCTTTGATAAAGAAGGCCAAATTCCGCAGCACATTGCCATTATTATGGACGGAAATGGACGGTGGGCACAAAATCGAAGACTGCCGAGAATTGCTGGACATAAAGAAGGCATGGATACGGTTAAAAAAATAACGAAGCATGCTAGTCATTTAGGCGTTAAAGTTTTAACACTTTATGCATTTTCAACGGAAAATTGGAAGAGACCAACAGATGAAGTCAATTTCTTAATGCAATTGCCTGTTGATTTTTTTGATACATTCGTGCCTGAATTAATTAAGGAAAATGTTAAAGTCAATGTAATGGGCTACCAAGAGTTTCTACCAAGCCATACGCAAGATGCTGTTAAGCGGGCCATTGAGCAAACCAAGGACAATACGGGCATGGTTTTGAACTTTGCTTTAAATTATGGGGCGCGTGCGGAGCTACTAACTGCCATGAAACAGATTGCTGCAGAGGTTTCAGAAAAAGCATATACGGCAGATGAGATTACAGAAGAAACGATCGCAGATCACTTAATGACTGGCTTTTTACCCACGGAACTTCGTGATCCAGAATTGTTGATTCGAACAAGTGGGGAAGAGAGAATTAGTAATTTCTTGCTATGGCAAATTGCTTATAGCGAGTTGTTTTTTACAAAAGCATTATGGCCTGATTTTTCAGGGGACACTTTAGAAACCGCGATTGCTTCTTTCCAAAATCGTAATCGTCGTTTTGGAGGTCTAAAAGAAACTACAGAAACAGAAGGGAGCGATCCGCAGTGAGACAACGTGTCATCACAGCTATCGTCGCATTAATCATCTTTATTCCAATTATCTGGTATGGTGGTTTTGCAATTGAGATTGCCGCTGTTGCTTTGGCAGTAGTCGGCGTGTACGAGTTATTCCGTATGAAAGGATTAACGTTATTAAGTTTTGAAGGTGTTTTATCAGCATTAGGGGCCGTTTTTTTAGTTATCCCGACAATTAAATGGTTAAACTTTTTGCCGGAAATGCAAACAAATTTCATTTTATTTTATGTCACTGTAATGTTGTTGTTAGGTGCTTCGGTGATTTCTAAAAATACATATACGATTGAAGAAGCTGGCTTTCCAGTTATTGTCAGTTTATATGTAGGGATGGGGTTCCAGAACTTTATTAGTGCCCGTTCCGCAGGTTTTGAAGTCTTGTTATTTGCTTTATTCATTGTCTGGGCAACGGATATTGGTGCATATCTATTTGGACGACGATTTGGTCGTCATAAATTGATGCCAGATGTTTCACCCAACAAGACAATAGAAGGTGCACTTGGTGGTATTTTATCAGCCGTGGTTGTAGCAGCGTTGTTTTTAGTTTTCACAGCTAATAAAGGGCTATTTCCTTATCCAATGCCGGTGATGCTTGTATTGACGGTTCTATTTTCTATAGTAGGGCAATTCGGTGATTTGGTTGAATCTTCTATCAAACGTCATTATGGCGTGAAAGACTCTGGTAACATCTTGCCAGGACATGGTGGTATTTTAGATCGTTTTGATAGTTTATTATTTGTTTTCCCAATTATGCACTTATGTGGATTATTTTAAATTGATTAACAAAATTTAAAAAAGTATCGTCAAATAAGTAAAAATCCAGAAGAGTCTCTCTTCTGGATTTTTACTGTTTATTGAGATAATGCGTGAAACACTGACAGGGTATGTTTGAGATAAGTTTAACTTTAAACATACGGTGGTTTTACTCTTTAATTGACAATAGCCTTCTCTTTAAAGAGAAGGCTATCTAACGAATCAATATTATTATTTTAAAGTTGGATCAGACTATTTCTAGTATTCAAGTATTTTTCATTTAAGCGATGTATTCCCTACCTCTAATACATCCTTGTGTCTCTCTAGACACGCCAGTTTTGAATAAAATCATCAAAACAATTGAATGGTTCGTTTAAAAATATTTTTCGTGTTCTAATTATTATAACATAAAACTCGTCAACTGACCACTAGCTGACGAGTTCATAATTTTTCCAGATAAATAGACAGCCGTTTTCCGCCGACTGTCTAAGATTAAGATAGATTTGTAAAGAAGTGAATAAATGCTTCCTACTATCTCTTTATAACATGAGGAAAAGAAAACTGCAAAAGATAGCTGTGTTTTTTGAAAAAAAGATCAGCTGGTTTCCGCCAGCTGATCATCCGTTGAAAAGAGATATAAAGAAGTGAATAAAGCTTGCTTTACCTCTATTTTATACCATGTTTTGATTCAAATAACTATTCAGTATTAGTTATACTTAAATAATAAATATGTATACGGATGTATTGTTTTGAGGTATAGTCATAAAGAAAAGAGGGAACGTTTATGAAAAAATTTTGTTTAAGTTATAGCTCTGGTAAAGACTGTTTATTGGCGATGGATCGATTGGTACAAGCAGGAAATCAGCCAGTAGCGTTAGTGACAACATTAAGTGATGAAATTAATCGTTCTTGGTTTCACGGGATACCAATCTCCGTCTTAGAAGCAGCAGCCGAAGCGTTAGATTTACCACTTGTTATATCACATAACAATGAAACAAATTACACAGAAAAAGTGGTTGAGGCACTGCAGGAAACCAAAAAATTAGGTGCAGAAACGGTTTGTTTTGGCGATATAGATATTGAACAAAATGGTGCTTGGGATCGCCAAGTTGCATTAAGTGCTGGGCTTGAGCCACAATTACCTCTTTGGCAGGAAAATCGCGAAGCACTTGTGAAAGAATTCTTGGCAAAAGGGTACACAGCAATTATCAAAACGGTCAGCAAAGAGGCAGGTATTCCAATAAAATTTTTAGGAGAACCGTTAAATGAAACATTTATCACGTACCTTAAAGAGCATCAATTAGATATTTGCGGAGAAAACGGGGAGTACCATACGTTGGTAATTGACGGCCCGCTATTTAAAAAGAGGCTCAATTATTATACTTCAGGAATTTATGAAAGTCCTTATGCTTATTCCTTGATTATTGATGCTTAAATGAAAGTAAAAGGACACAAGCTGCCACTTTTTCTAGGGATATGCTATAATTAACTTAAAAAAAGTAGAGAAAGTGAGTGGTTAATTATGGAAGAAACTGTCTTTTTTAATTTAGGAAATGCCCTTGCTTCAAAAAGAGATCAAAAAAAATTAATTAAAGAAGCCCAAATTGCGAAAGATACTCGAAAGATTCCAGGAAAACTGATTATCGTTGAAGATGAAGAAAATGGTACCCATATTTTATTTGAATTAGCTGATCAAACAGAACCGTCTGCTGAAACAAAAGAATTCAAAGTGAAAAAAGTAATCGATTAATATAAAAGCAACGAATTTAGAAAAATTCGTTGCTTTTTTATATTTTTTTACACAAATGATACAAAAAGAATATCAAAATCAAATAAATGATTAGTATACTTGAAGAAACAAATAGGAAGCAAAGCAAACGTTTTGAGGTGTTCTTTCATGGAAAATCGAGGAATTTTATTTGATAAAGATGGTACGTGTATTCGTTTTGACACTCTTTGGCAAGCAGGTTTGCAAGCTTGTTTTGAAACACTAAGTATGTTAGCCCCTCATCATTCAGCAGAAATAAAAAAGATATTAGCTATTCAGGAGCAACGTTTTTTGCAAAAACATTTACTTGATGAAGTCCTTTATCAGGAACTTTATCAGGAATTGGCGCAATTTGAGGAATTAGTCGAACAGGGAATCAGCAGTCGATGGCTGGAGCAATTTTTTTATGATTATTTACGAAAAAATCTGAAAAAGATTGAACCAATTGGTGATTTAAAACAGTTATTTCTTGAGCTAAAACGGAAGAACTATAAAATTGGATTAGCAACTTCAGATACTTTGCCAGCGACTATGTTGATTATGGAATATCTTGGTTTAACAGAAATGTTTGATTTTATTGCGACAGGAGATCGTTACTTACCGAAACCAGATGCGGACATGCTCCAAGCCTTTTGTCAGTCATGTCAATTGAAGGCGACAGAAGTAATTATGGTAGGTGATTCGCTCGTGGATGTTTTCATGGGAACGTGTCATGGCAAAGCAGGAATTGGTGTTTTAACCGGCAACTGCCAGTCAACTGATTTTGAAAAGTTTGAAGTAGCTTATTTTCGTGATATCCATGAAATACCTTATCAAGAATTATGGGAAAATACCAAGAAGAAAAAAATCCTGAAAAGATGACGAGTCTTTTCAGGATTTTTTTATTAATCTAATTGAAGCAATTGCCGTTTCTTTTGTTGAAATTCTTCTTCTGTTAGAACTCCTTCATCAACTAACATTTTTAAATTTCTTAACTCAGCCATTACGTCTTCAATAGTGCTAGATGAGTTTTTTTGTGAATCAGATAGTTTTGGTTCAATCGGTTGGTTTATAGGAGTTGGTATTTCTGCGAAAAATCTAAAAACTTCGACCGCCGCCACCGAATGTGCCGCCGCCAGTTGAGTGGGTGGTGCTACCACCACCGCCCATTCCGCCACTGCCGCCATTGTTTTTAGGAATACGACGCGTAGTGATGAAAGAGTTGGTTAACTGATCTGTGCGGGAGGTTAAGTTTAAAGTTGTTTTTTCCCTAAAGGGATATTGATAACTTGAAAATTTTAATTGATATTTAGAAATATTAATGCCTAAGAAGACCAAACTGAGTATCAGCGCAGCAGCAAAAGCAATTACCATTTCCAGCGGGGTAATGACTTTATAACGAGTGATTTTACCTGTTTCGCTGTCCACACGATAGTGACCCCCAGGAACCCCTTTGTCAACAAATGCTTGAGTTTCCTGAACAAAGGTTTGAGCAGCCGCAAAATAATTTCCTTGACTCATCCCATCCATTACTTTATCTAAGGTATCATCAATTCGTGCATCCGTCATATAATCAATCATGTTTCCAGAAGTAGAGATGTAGACTTTCCGTAAGTCCATATCAATGAGAAAAAGAATCGCATTTTGATCCTTGCCAACTTTATTTAAAAGATAATGATCTGCATATTCTTGTTCATCGCCATAGGTATTATTATTTGTGGTCACAATAAAGGCAGAGGCTTTTGTTTTTTCTTCCAAAGGTTGTATCTCTTGCTTTAGTTGGTTTATTTGATCAGGTGTCAGTAATTGTGCGTCATCATCAATTGAATTTTCAGCCGCCGAAACGGGTAGGGC
The DNA here is from genome assembly GCF_001811595.1 of Enterococcus sp. HMSC078F03. Classification (NCBI taxonomy): domain Bacteria; kingdom Bacillati; phylum Bacillota; class Bacilli; order Lactobacillales; family Enterococcaceae; genus Enterococcus; species Enterococcus sp. HMSC078F03. Next base: position 229,393 of record NZ_KV805602.1, read on the forward strand.
AAGGCCAAAGGTAAGAAGTATTAGGAAAAAAATAGGTAAAAGTCGTTTTTTCATAGGAAATAACCTCCTAATAAAAAGAGTGCTAAGAGTCCAGCGAAAATGCCTAACGTTGCTAGCCCTAAACGAGTGTAACTAATTGGAAGTACACCGCTTACTTTACCTGTTTGTCCATTCATGGCATAATAATAAACTTTTTTTGATTGTTCCTGACTGCGATAGGTGACTAACCAAATTGGCAAAAGCATATAGTGATTATTTTCTTGATTTAGAGAAATATCCGTGCGAACATTTGTCAACGTAGTATAACCAGAAGCAGAGTCCCGTAACAATGATTCCGAATAATCTTGTAATTCTTGTTGGACGTGTTTTTTGATTGCTTCATATTCAATATCGCGTTTTTCTGCTTGAAAACCTGCTAGGTATTGGCTTTTGAAAGGCACCGCTTGATCAATTAAAAATGGTTGAACGCCTTCCACCATTTTTTGTTGGACGTTTTTTGACAAGGCATTTTTAACTAATTCTTTAAACGATAATTTTCCTGAACGTCCCACATTGAAACGTTTTGTTTCGGTGTATTCAATATCACCTACGCGCCAAATGCGAATACTTGTGCCAGTAGCTTGCAGTTGTCCGTCGACTTCTGCATCAACGACCCAATAGGGGAAGTAAACCCCAGTTAATTTATCGATTTGATTTTTGCTGAAAAAATCTCGAGGAATGAACCATTTTTTCTTGGTCCAAGCGAGAAATTTTTCAATCGCTTCGTCTTTTTCAATTGTAAAGGGTAAGACGTTTTCTGGTAAAAATTCGCCACTTAATCGACCAGCCAAGACAACTGGATTATGGCAATAATAACAGTATGTGGCTGCTGTTGTTGCATCGGTGACAATTTGAGCGCCACAGCTTGGACAATTAAAAATTTCCATTGTGCCTGCATCGGCAGTTGTTTCATTCTCAGTGGTCTCTGTTTGTTGCGTGGCGGAGGATTCTTCTTCCGCTGTGAAAGTCAAATTTTCCTCGGCAGTCGTTGTTGAGGGATTCTCTAAATGCGCCTCATGTTGCTGTTGCTCATAACGAGTCACTTCTTCTTCCGTGTAAATATTTAAACAATATTCACAATGAAATTTTTGATCTTTGGGATTAAATAAGAGCGGGCCGCCACAGTTGGGGCATTTATGGGTAAATGTTGTTTCCATTGCAACCGTCCTTTCTAATAGAGTGAGTAAATAACAGGAATCTGATTCAAAGAAAAAGGGTAGACTTGTGCCTGACCCTTTTCTTTAATTGTTCACTACTTGCTTATAAAGGAACCCCTTGGAATGGTTTACCACAATGTGGACAGAACTTAGGAATACCATTACTTAAGTCAACAATTTCGCTACATTCACTACATTTCATTTCTAATTTTGGTTTTTCGTTTGTTGGTTTTGGTGTACCACAGTTTGAACAAAACTTCCCAGTGTTTTCAGTCCCACATTGTGGGCAAGTCCAAGTGTCTGTAGCCCCTTGTGCATTTTGCTGGTTTTGTTTTTCTTGCATTTGTTGTTGGTTTGTTTGAGACGCTTGCGCAAAGTAGTTGCCATTCGCATTCATGCCCATACCAACGCCCATAAAGCCGCTCATAGCGCCACCTTCATTTTTACCAGCAGCCTCCATACCACGAGCCAAGGAACCTTGAACATAGCCTTCGCGAACACCTGGATCGCTGAGCATAGCACCTTCATTTCGCATGTTGATTAATTTAGTTGAATCATCTGTATAAGAAATGCTCGCAACTGCTACAGAAACAATTTCCATACCGCGATTGGTGCGCCAATCCTCATCAAGCGCAGTTTGCATATATTTGCTTAATTCAACACTTTTTGAGGGAACATAAGAAATACGTTGCCCATCAGCAGACATTTGATTGATTGCTGCTTGCAATGCTGTAATGAACTCCGCCAAATATTGTTCATTAATATCATTAATATCTACTTGCGTTTGGTTTTTAGGAATCGCATTAGTATAAAATAGTAAAGGATCTGTAATTTTAATTGAGTAATTTCCGTGTGCACGTAAGAAAAGTTCGGCATTATAAAAATTATCAAAATAGTTTAATGGCGCAGGTGTTCCAAATTTAATGCCTTTAATTTCTTGCAAATTAATATAAAAAACTTGTTGTTTTTGTGGAGTTACGCCACCAAATTTGAAACGACTGAAGGTCTCTGCAATCGCATCTTTTAAAGAACCGTTAAACATTGAAGGCGCAGAATCATTTTTGACTGTATAATAGCCTTCTTCAGCAGTGTAATCGATGATTTTGCCACCATCGACAAGAAGCATCATCATGTTGGGATAGACATGTACAACAGAACCATCTGTTAAAACATCGTCCGTTCCTTTACGATTAGAACCACGTTTATCATCTTTACGCACAAAAACACCTTTTGTCATGACGGTTGTGTCCCCCATATTATCAGGTTCAATAACCTCTAGCCATTGATCGGCCAAGCCACCGCCAACTGAACTTGTTGCTGCTTTAATAAGTCCCATGTTCATTCCTCCTAATAAAAAACTAATTGTTAAAGCTAGTATACCACACAATGAATGCAGAGAAATCCAACGAAAGCCTGATGAAATGGAAAAAATTGATCAAACTTTATTAAGAAATTAAAAAAAGTATAGGTGAAACACAAGCATTTTAAAAAAAGTTACGTATAATAGAAGAAAAGACATATTATATAGTTAGGGGATTATTGAATGGAACGAAGCAATCGTAATAAAAAATCTTCAAAAAAACCACTTATTCTTGGTGTTTCTGCCTTGGTTCTAATCGCTGCTGCCGGTGGCGGGTATTATGCTTATAGTCAATGGCAAGCCAAACAAGAATTAGCCGAAGCGAAGAAAACAGCTACTACATTTTTAAACGTATTGTCAAAACAGGAATTTGATAAGTTACCGTCCGTTGTTCAAGAAGCTAGCTTAAAGAAAAATGGCTATGATACTAAATCTGTTGTTGAAAAATACCAAGCAATTTATTCAGGGATTCAAGCTGAAGGAGTCAAAGCTAGTGATGTTCAAGTCAAAAAGGCGAAAGACAATCAATACACATTTACCTATAAATTATCGATGAGCACTCCTTTAGGCGAAATGAAAGATTTGTCTTATCAATCAAGTATCGCCAAAAAAGGCGATACCTACCAAATCGCTTGGAAGCCGTCTTTAATTTTTCCAGATATGTCAGGAAATGATAAAATTTCGATTCAAGTAGATAATGCCAAACGTGGAGAAATTGTCGATCGTAATGGTAGTGGGCTAGCAATTAACAAAGTGTTTGACGAAGTGGGCGTAGTGCCTGGCAAACTTGGTTCTGGCGCAGAAAAAACAGCCAATATCAAAGCTTTTAGTGATAAGTTCGGCGTTTCTGTTGATGAAATCAATCAAAAGTTAAGCCAAGGATGGGTCCAAGCAGACTCCTTTGTACCAATCACAGTCGCTTCTGAACCAGTGACAGAATTACCAACAGGGGCTGCGACAAAAGATACAGAGTCACGTTATTATCCGCTGGGGGAAGCAGCTGCGCAATTAATCGGGTATACGGGCACCATTACTGCAGAAGATATTGAAAAAAATCCAGAGTTAAGTAGTACGGGCGTAATTGGTAAAACTGGCTTAGAACGAGCGTTTGATAAAGAATTAAGAGGGCAAGATGGTGGCTCACTAGTTATTTTAGATGACAAAGAGAATGTCAAAAAAGCTTTACAAACCAAAGAGAAAAAAGATGGTCAAACGATTAAATTAACGATTGACAGTGGCGTACAACAACAAGCCTTCGCTATATTTGACAAACGTCCTGGTAGTGCGGTCATTACCGATCCTCAAAAAGGCGATTTATTAGCAACGGTTAGTTCACCTTCGTATGATCCTAATAAAATGGCCAATGGCATTTCTCAAAAAGAATATGATGCTTACAATAACAACAAAGATTTACCATTCACAGCACGTTTTGCGACAGGCTATGCACCAGGCTCTACCTTTAAAACAATTACCGGTGCCATTGGTTTAGATGCAGGGACATTGAAGCCAGATGAAGAGCTAGAAATTAATGGTTTGAAATGGCAAAAAGATAAATCTTGGGGCGGCTATTTTGCGACACGTGTAAAAGAAGCAAGTCCAGTCAATCTGCGTACCGCTTTAGTTAATTCAGATAATATTTATTTTGCCCAACAAACATTACGTATGGGGGAAGACAAATTTAGAGCTGGTCTTAATAAATTCATTTTCGGTGAGGAACTAGATTTACCAATTGCCATGACGTCTGCTCAAATTTCAAATGAAGATAAATTTAATTCTGAAATTCTTTTAGCAGATACGGGCTACGGTCAAGGCCAATTGTTAATTTCGCCAATCCAGCAAGCTACCATGTATAGTGTTTTCCAAAATAATGGAACATTAGTCTATCCAAAATTAGTTTTAGACAAAGAAACAAAGAAAAAAGACAATGTAATCAGCGCAAACGCAGCGAATACAATTGCCACAGATCTTTTAGGTAGTGTGGAAGATCCTTCAGGTTATGTTTATAATATGTACAATCCGAACTTCTCATTGGCTGCTAAAACAGGAACAGCTGAAATAAAAGATAAACAAGATACAGATGGCAAAGAAAACAGTTTCCTTCTAACGTTAGATCGTAGTAACAATAAATTCTTAACAATGATTATGGTTGAAAATTCAGGAGAAAATGGTTCTGCAACAGATATCAGTAAACCATTAATTGATTACTTAGAAGCAACCATTAAATAAAAAGAGAAAATGAACGAAACGAGGTTTCTGTAAAAAGAAACCTCGTTTTCCCTTTTTAGAAAAAGGAAAGTGTGCTACAATGAAGCGACTAAATTGTAGAAGGAAAGGGATTCGTGTGCGAATTTTAGCAATAGATACATCTAACCAAACATTGAGTATTGCTGTGTGTGAAAATCAAAAAATTCTGGGAAGTTATACAGCAACGGTTAAAAGAAATCATAGCTTAACATTGATGCCGGCAATTGACTATTTGATGAGTCAATTGAACTTGGCGCCAACGGCAATTGATCGTTTTGTCGTAGCAGAAGGACCTGGATCATACACTGGCTTACGTTTAGGCGTGACGACTGCCAAAACATTGGCCTATACTTTAAAGAAAGAGCTAGTAGGCATTTCCAGTCTACAAACGTTAGCTGCCAATTGTGTTGGGCAAACCGGTTTAGTTGTGCCTCTTTTTGATGCGCGTCGTAAAAACGTCTATGCTGGTGCTTATCGGTTTGTCGATGGCGTGTGGCAAAATGAGTTACCGGACCAACATATTTCCCTGCGGGAGTTATTAGAACAACTAAAAAATGAACCAAATCTTTTTTTTGTGGGTGAAGATGTTGAAAAATTCACTGAAGAAATAGCTCAAATCATTCCTCATGGGGAAATTTGTGATGTCCCGCAATGGCAAATTCCTAATGCTGCAGTTTTGGCTGCGTTAGGTAGTGTGGCTGAGCCTGTTGAAAATGTTCATGGGTTCTTACCTGCGTATTTGAAAAAAGTAGAAGCGGAAGAAAATTGGTTGAAGACACACACGCCTAATGGAGAAAGCTATGTGGAAAAACTTTAATTTTGTGACAAAATACTTTACAAAAAGACGGCAACGGTATATAACTAAAACCATTGCAATGAACCAGCAAGAATTTCAATTGCGTGAAATCACCTACCAAGATATTAAGGATTTACTAGCAATTGAACGTGAAGTTTACGCTGGGGAACTTCCTTGGACGATGTCTGCTTTCATGGCAGAACTTGGCTCAAAAGCGCCGCATCTCTATTTGTTAGCGGCAATTAACGGAAAAACAGTTGGCTTTATTGGTTGTCGGATTCAAGGAACGGATGCACACATTACGAATGTCGCTGTCCATACAGCATACCAAGGCTTAGGTTTAGGTCGTTCTTTAATAGAAGAAACGCGAATTTTTGCCAAGAAAAATCGTTGTGAAACCTTATCGCTAGAAGTACGAATGAGTAATGTTAAAGCCCAACGTTTGTATCGAAAAATTGGCTTTGCCTCACAAACGGTGAAAAAAGGCTATTATGACGAAAATAATGAAGACGCACTAGAAATGATAATTGATTTAAAAGAAGAGTGAAGAAAAAATGTTAGTAACAAAAAAAGAAATATCTGTAGCAAATATTGGTGAAGAATTATGGCGTTTCAGTAATTCTTCTTATACAACTGGCTCCCCTTGGACAGAAACACAATTCGCGGAAGATTTTGCTCAGGAAAATAGCGAATATCTTTTTTTAGTTGAAAATGGCCAGTGGTTAGGCTATATTGCCTATCATTTTATTTTAGATGAAGCAGAAATTAGTCACGTTGTTGTGAATGGTCAGAGACAACACCAAGGAATTGGTTGTCAATTAATGAAAGCTTTTAAAGAATATGTTAAAAGTCGTGACATTACACAAATTTTCTTAGAGGTCAGAGAATCGAATACATTAGCTCAAAAACTTTATGAGAAAACAGGATTTCGGAAAGTAGCTGTTCGAAAAAATTATTATAAAGAACCGCAAGAAAATGCCTTTGTAATGTGTGCGAAATTAAGGAAGGAAGCCCAATGACAATTTTTACAAAAGAACGTAAATTATTATTAGCTGTGGAAAGTAGCTGTGATGAAACAAGTGTGGCTGTCATTGAAGATGGCGACAAAATTCTTTCCAATATCGTAGCTTCGCAAATTAAGAGCCATCAACGTTTTGGTGGAGTCGTTCCGGAAGTTGCGAGTCGTCATCATGTTGAACAAGTGACGATCTGTATTGAAGAAGCATTAACAGAAGCAAAAGTCACACCAGAAGAGCTTAGTGGTGTTGCTGTGACCTATGGGCCTGGGTTAGTCGGTGCTTTATTAATAGGACTTTCTGCAGCAAAAGCATTTGCTTGGGCGCACCAATTACCACTTATTCCGGTCAATCATATGGCTGGACACATTTATGCTGCCCGTTTTGTGGCACCGCTCGAATTTCCATTGATGGCCTTACTCGTTAGTGGAGGACATACGGAATTGGTCTACATGAAAGAAGATGGCTCTTTCGAAATTGTTGGTGAAACACGCGATGATGCAGCTGGTGAAGCGTATGATAAAGTCGGACGGGTGTTAGGGTTGCCTTATCCTAGTGGCAAAGAGATTGATGCTTTGGCCCATGAAGGCACAGATACCTATCAATTTCCACGGGCGATGCTAAAAGAGGATAACTATGACTTTAGCTTTAGTGGTTTGAAAAGTGCGTTTATTAACACGTTTCATAATGCAGAGCAACGTGGTGAAGCACTGTCTACAAAGGATTTAGCCGCAAGTTTTCAGGCGAGTGTGGTAGAAGTATTAGTGACTAAAACCATTCGTGCTTGTCAAGAATATCCTGTTAAGCAATTGCTAATCGCTGGGGGCGTTGCTGCGAATCAAGGATTACGAGAAGCAATGAGACATGCAATCAGTGAACAATTACCAGAAGTGACATTACTTATTCCGCCATTAAAACTTTGTGGGGATAACGCGGCGATGATTGGCGCTGCCGCCTTTATCGAAGCTGAAAAGAATCATTTTGCTTCGTATAACTTAAATGCAGAACCTGGCGTTAGTTTTATGACAATTAGTGAAGAAGGCTAGCCAGCTAGACAAAAATTTGCTATAATGAAGCCAGTTTAACAATGACATTCGATGATAAAGAGAGTACTTATTTCAACGTCAGCTTAGCGATCTTGGGAAGGTGGGAGCCAAGAGTGATCGGAATGAGGAAGCGCACTTTTAGAATTCTGCTGAAAGCAGACGGCAATCACCGTTATCGATGAAGCAGGTCTATCCAAGTAGTATAGACAATTAGAGTGGTACCGCGGGTAAATTCTCGTCTCTGACAAAACAAATCATTTTGTTTTGTCAGAGACGTTTTTGTTTTTTTATACTTACAAATTAATCAGGAGGGTTCTTATGAACAACAAAGAAATCGTAGCAAAAGCGTTACATGATGTTTTAAATGAAGAATTAACGATGGATCAAATCGAACAATTATTGGAAAATCCTAAATCTGTTGATCATGGAGATGTTGCTTTTCCAGCCTTTTCATTAGCTAAGATTTATCGTAAAGCACCACAACAAATTGCAGCAGAATTAGCAGAAAAAATTGATGGCACAAATTTTGAAAAAATTGAAGTGGTGGGACCTTATTTAAACTTCTTCATGAATAAAGAAGCAGTCAGTCAAGCTGTTATTGGCGAAGTAGTCAAAGAAAAAAACAACTACGGAAACAGTACCTTTGGTAATAATGGCAATGTTCCTATTGATATGTCTTCACCAAACATTGCTAAACCAATTTCTATGGGGCACTTACGTTCTACGGTAATCGGGAATTCAATTGCCTTTATTTTAGAAAAAATTGGGTATCAGCCAATTCGGATTAACCACTTAGGTGACTGGGGTACACAGTTTGGTAAGTTAATTGTAGCTTATAAAAAATGGGGTTCTGAAGAAGCAGTCCGCCAACAACCAATTAATGAATTATTGCGCTTATATGTGCAATTTCATGAAGAAGCAGAAGAAAACCCAGAATTAGAAGACGAAGCACGTGCATGGTTTAAAAAATTAGAAGAAGGAGACCAAGAAGCCAATGAATTATGGAAATGGTTCCGTAGCGAGTCTCTAAAAGAATTTGATAAAATCTATTCCATGTTAGAAGTTGAATTTGATTCATACAATGGCGAAGCCTTTTATAATGATAAAATGGATGAAATTGTTACTTTATTAGAAGAAAAACATTTATTAACAGAAAATCAAGGTGCAGAAATTGTTGATTTGACAGAATATAATTTAAATCCAGCACTTATTCGTAAATCAGATGGTGCGACCTTATATATCACACGGGATTTAGCTGCTGCGCTTTACCGTAAACGGACGTATGATTTTGCCAAATCACTTTATGTAGTCGGTAACGAACAAAGCAATCACTTCAAACAACTAAAAGCAGTCTTGAAAGAACTAGGGTTTGACTGGTCAGATGATATGGAACACATTCCGTTTGGTTTAATTACTCAAGGCGGTAAAAAATTATCCACACGTAAAGGGAAAATTGTTTTATTAGAAGAAGTATTGAATGAAGCTGTTACTTTAGCAGGAAATCAAATTAACGAGAAAAATCCAGACTTAGCAAATCGTGAAGAAGTGGCGAAACAAGTAGGTGTAGGTGCAGTTATTTTCCATGACCTTAAAAATGATCGTCTAAATAATTTCGATTTTGTATTAGATGAAGTTGTTCGTTTTGAAGGCGAAACTGGGCCATATGTTCAATATACACATGCTCGTGCGATGAGTATTTTACGTAAAGCAAACTTTACACCAGACGCTACACAACGTTATGCACTAAATGACAAGGATAGCTGGGAAGTCGTGAAGTTGTTACAAAAATTCCCTGAAACTGTGATGCAAGCTGCTGAAAAATATGAACCATCTGTTATTGCGAAACATAGCATTCATTTAGCACAAGCGTTCAATAAATATTATGCCCATGTTCGGATTTTGGATGAAGATGCTCAAAAAGAGGCACGCTTAGCGTTAGTTTATGCAGTAGCTACTGTTCTAAAAGAAGATTTACGTTTACTAGGGTTACATGCACCAGAAGAAATGTAGAAGTTTTTGTGAAAATTTTACTGCGTTGAACGCTAAACTTATTAAGCAAATATTAAAGTTAAGTTACAGATTGAGAAATTCATAGTAATTAAATAGCTGGGGTGCTATACTCGAGTCAAGTTATAAAAGGATTAGAAAAGGTGGCACCCAATTATATGACAGAAAAATGGCGTGAAGACGAAGAATATCTTTCTTATGTAGAAGATTTATTAGCAACCGAAGAAGTCCAAAAATTAGCAGAATACACACAACATATGCATTCAACTCGTTTAGAACATTCAATTAGTGTTTCCTATCATAGCTATAAATTAGCAAAGCGTTGGAACGGCAATGCTCGTGCAACAGCTCGTGCTGGTTTATTACATGATTTGTTTTACTATGATTGGCGCACAACAAAGTTTGACGAAGGCTCTCATGCCTATGTTCATCCACGAATTGCAGCCAAAAATGCTGAAAAAATTACAGAGTTGTCTGATTTAGAACGAGACATTATTATTAAACATATGTGGGGCGCAACTATTGCACCACCAAAATACAAAGAAAGTTACATTGTAACCTTTGTTGACAAATATTGTGCTGTAAAAGAAGCGGCGTTGCCGATGACGACAGCCATGAAAACCAAATGGCGTCAGTATTTTGGCCAACAGTCAATCTAAAAAAAGCTTATCCGTAAGGATAAGCTTTTTTTGTTTGACGTTGACTAAAAAGTCTAGCATTCATCTATTTAAAATAAATATTAAAAGTAATTTTGTTCTGTTAATTTCTTTTGAGCGTATCGAAAGACTGCTTCTTGATTTTCAGTTGTTAACTGTTTGTAAATGTTCATAATATTGGTTGGGACAACAAATGGCGTTTCTTCCGTTTCAGGAATACCTAAGATTTCAAGAGGTGATACATCTAAAATTTTAGATAAGGCGACAATTTTATCCCTCCCCATATTTTCAATCATTCCAGTTTCCCATTTCCTGACGGTACTTTTTCCAACACCAACAAAATTTCCAACTTGTTCTAATGTAAGATTTTTCTCCATCCTTTTTTGCTTCAAAAAATTTTCTTTCAAAAAAACCACCTCCGTAAAAACATTCTAGCACAAAAAGTGTCGCAAAAGAAACATGTTTTACTCTATACATAGAGTGATAAATAACTATTGAATAGGCATATATTGACGGTTTTTTCACAAAATGATATACTTCCAGTGTCTAATAAGACACTAAAAGGGGTGAAAAGGGGGAGTAAAATGGAATCAAATTTAATTCATTCAAAATTGAAATTAAAAGGGAAAAATGTTGAATGGTTAGCAAGTGAAATGACCGCTGCAGGTCAACCAATCTCAGCTTCAACAATTTATAAGAAATTAAAAGGAGAGGTTGTATTTAAAGCTTCAGATATTAAATTGATTTCTAAGTTGTTAGATCTGGAAAGCGAAGAAATCATGGTTATTTTTTTTAATGAGCTAGTGTCTAAAAAGACACGTGAAGGTTGTTAAAGGTAATGAGTTATTCTTCTATTGCACTTTCCAGAGTTGCGTGGTATTATTTTTAATAGTTTAATAGCAACATGGTGATGGTGTTCACCACGAACTATTTATCGGACGAATAAATTAATGACGCCTACCAAACGGGAGAAGTGTACCCTTTGGTAGGCTTTTTCTGTACGCTAGGATTGGCGATAAGAAAATTGTAAAGGAGCATGTAAAGTGAAAAAAGAAACAAAGCAACTACTATCAATCGGCGGTTATATGGCAAAATGGTTGCTCATTACCGCAATTATTGGTTTATTTATGGGGGCGTTATCCGCCTTTTTCTTAAAGAGTCTTACCTATGTAACAGATGTTCGTTTAGCAAACCCTTGGTTACTCTTTATCCTCCCTATTAGCGGTGTCGTTTTTACGTATTTCTATACGCGTTTTGGGAAAAATGCTAGCCGAGGAAATAACTTAGTGATTGAACAAGGCAATGGCGGGGAAGAAGATATTCCCTTGCGCTTAATTCCTTTAACGTTGTTTGGCACGATTACTACGCACTTATTTGGTGGTTCTGTTGGTCGTGAAGGGACGGCGGTGCAAATGGGGGGCGCAATCGCAAATGCTGTAGGAAAAGTCTTTAAACTGTCCGCTTTGGAACGACAAGTAATTATTATTAGCGGAATTAGTGCAGGTTTTAGTTCTGTTTTTGGCACACCATTAGCGGGAACGGTTTTCGGATTAGAAGTTTTGGCGATTGGAAAAGTTCGTGCAGAGGCACTTTTCCCAAGTTTTTTTGCAGGCTTATTTGCTAATTTTGTAACTGAAAGTTTTGGTGTAACACATACGCATTATCCGATGGGCAAAATTCCGACTTGGTCAGTTGATCTATTTGTAAAATTATTTTTGGCATCGATTTGTTTTGGCTTGGCAGGTTGGGTTTTTAGTCGTTCCATTGTCTTTTTAAAAAAGACCTATGCAAATTGGTTTGCTAATGTCTACCTTCGTGCGTTTCTTGGGGCGTCCATTGTCGTTCTGTTTGTGCTCGTCTTAAACAACCAACGTTATTTAGGCTTGAGTTTACCTTTACTAGAAGATGCTTTTGCAGGCAATGCGCAGCCTTTTGATTTTGTTGGGAAATTATTCTTTACGGTGTTATCCTTGGGTGCCGGATTTCAAGGAGGAGAAGTGACGCCATTGTTTGAAATTGGGGCTACGTTAGGTAGTTCTTTGGCCCCTTTGTTACATCTGTCAATTCCTTTTTTAGCAGGTTTAGGATTTATTGGTGTTTTTTCTGGCGCCACGAATACGCCGATTGCTTGTTTCATTATGGGCATTGAACTATTTGGTAGTGAAGCGGCGGTCTATTTTTTCATGGTCTGCTTAATCAGTTTTATGTGTTCAGGAAATAGCGGTATTTATGCTTCACAACAAAGTTTGTATCGCAAAGGAACAGCAGAATATCCTCTCTTTAACGCATTAAAAAATCGACGTAAATAAGATGTTTTTTTATGAAAATATGCTAAACTAGAGAAGATGAGGTGAAGACATGAAAGACTATCAATATCCATTAGATTTAGATTGGACAACAGAGGAAATGGTGATTGTCACTAATATGTGGACAGCAGTTGAGCAAGCCAACGAAACAGGCTTGCCTGTTGACAAATTTTTAACAACTTATCAACAATTTAAAACGGTCGTTAAAAGTATCGGCGAAGAAAAACGCTTAGGTCGTGAATTTGAAAATGCTTCAGGATATTCGTTATATCGTACGCTTCAACAAGCTAAAAAACAGGGAAGCGGTAAATTAAAGCTGGGGGATGATTAGATGACTGAAACGCAAAAATTTGTTCAAACAATTCAAAGTTGGCTTTTTGAAGCAGCCGATGTGATTCGAATGAACTTGGAATCAGAGTTAACCGTTCAACAGAAAAATGGCCGCACCGATTTAGTGACAAATATGGATGAACAAACCCAAGAATTTTTAATGAATAAAATTCAAACAAATTTTCCCGAAGATCAAATTTTAGGGGAAGAAAAAGGCTACAATACTTTAAAAAGTTTTGCTGGTCGCGTGTGGATCATCGATCCGATTGATGGCACAATGAATTTCGTGATGGAAAGAGAAAATTTTTGTATTATGTTAGCTGTTTATGAAGACGGCATTGGTAAATTAGGTTTTATCTATGATGTGATGCGAGAAGAACTTTATTGGGGCGGCAAAGGGCTTGGCGTTTATCGGAATAATCAATTATTAAAAGCGCCTACTATGAAAGCCTTGGCAGATGGATTATGGGGCATGAATGCTTACATGCATGGAAAAAATATTCATCACGCAACGGAAATCGGACAAGCAAGCATGGGCGTGCGTATTAGCGGTTGTGCAGGCTTGGAAATTATCGCCATGTTAAAAGGCAACCATCATGGCTATTTATCTAATCTAAGTCCTTGGGATTATGCAGCAGGCTTAGTACTTTTGGAGGAATTCGGGTTTAAATACTCTGGTATTACAGGAAAACCATTAACTTTTACGGGTCGTGAATACTTTATTGCAGCAACTCCTGAAACCTATGATGAAGTATTTACCCGATACTTAAATGAATCGGAATAATCAAAGAAGAGCGTTGCTGAAAGGTAAGGCTCTTCCTCTTTTAAAAGAGAAAAATTTGTAAAAAAATGTCCTTGTTTTCAGAAAAAGCCGAATAATTTCTAAAACTTTCATTATTTTTGCAGGCGAAAGCCTTTTTTTAATGAAAAAAGTTTGCTATAATAAGCAGTCGGCTTTTATGGACTTAAGTAACATAAGCGTATATAGATAAGGAGCAATTAAATTGAAATACAGAGATGATATTCGTAACGTGGCAATTATCGCCCACGTTGACCATGGTAAAACAACCTTAGTAGATGAACTTTTAAAACAATCTGACACTTTAGATGGACACACACAATTACAAGAACGTGCAATGGATTCCAATGCACTTGAAAGTGAACGTGGAATTACTATCTTAGCAAAAAATACAGCCGTAGATTATAACGGTACACGTATCAACATTCTAGATACACCAGGACACGCGGACTTCGGTGGTGAAGTAGAACGTATCATGAAAATGGTAGACGGTGTTGTTTTAGTTGTCGATGCGTATGAAGGAACAATGCCTCAAACACGTTTCGTATTGAAAAAAGCATTAGAACAAAAAGTAACACCAATCGTGGTTGTTAACAAAATTGACAAACCTTCTGCTCGTCCTGAACACGTAGTAGATGAAGTTTTAGAGTTATTCATCGAATTAGGCGCAGACGACGATCAATTAGATTTCCCAGTTGTTTATGCTTCTGCTTTAAACGGAACTTCAAGTGAATCAGATGATCCAGCAGATCAAGAGCCAACAATGGCCCCAATTTTTGATAAAATTATTGAACATGTGCCAGCTCCAGTTGACAATTCAGACGAACCACTTCAATTCCAAGTCTCATTACTAGACTACAACGATTACGTTGGACGTATTGGGATTGGCCGTGTGTTCCGTGGCACAATGAAAGTCGGCGACCAAGTTGCGTTGATGAAATTAGATGGCAGCGTGAAAAATTTCCGTGTAACGAAAATTTTAGGTTTCTTTGGCCTACAACGTGTGGAAATTGATGAAGCAAAAGCGGGCGATTTAATTGCCGTTTCCGGAATGGAAGACATTTTCGTTGGGGAAACAGTTGTAGATGTTCACAATCAAGAAGCATTACCAATTCTACACATTGATGAGCCAACCTTACAAATGACTTTCTTAGTTAACAATTCTCCATTTGCGGGACGTGAAGGAAAATACATCACCGCTCGTAAAATCGAAGAACGTTTAATGGCTGAATTACAAACAGACGTATCTTTACGTGTTGATCCAATTGGCCCAGATTCTTGGACTGTATCAGGCCGTGGCGAATTGCATTTATCAATTTTAATTGAAAATATGCGTCGTGAAGGCTATGAATTACAAGTTTCTCGTCCAGAAGTTATTGAACGTGAAATTGATGGGGTTAAATGTGAACCATTTGAACGTGTTCAAATTGACACACCTGAAGAATACATGGGTAGCGTGATTGAATCCCTAAGTTTACGTAAAGGCGAAATGCAAGATATGATTAATGCCGGTAACGGACAAATGCGTTTAATCTTCTTAGCACCAGCTCGTGGCTTAATTGGTTATTCAACAGAATTCTTATCAATGACTCGTGGTTATGGTATTATGAACCACACCTTCGATCAATACTTACCAATGATTCAAGGAACGATTGGTGGCCGTCATCAAGGTGCACTAGTTTCAATCGATACTGGTAAAGCAACGACTTACTCAATTATGAGTATTGAAGAACGTGGTACAGTTTTCGTTGAACCAACGACAGAAGTTTACGAAGGAATGATTGTTGGGGAAAACAACCGCGACAACGATTTAACTGTGAACATCACAAAAGCTAAACAAATGACTAACGTTCGTTCGGCAACGAAAGACCAAACATCAGTCATTAAAAAACCGAAAAAATTAACGTTAGAAGAATCATTAGAATTCTTGAATGAAGATGAATACTGTGAAGTAACACCAGAAAGCATCCGTTTAAGAAAACAAATTCTTAACAAAAACGAACGCGAAAAAGCAAGCAAGAAAAAGAAAAAAGCTGAATAATTTTTCGACAAATAAACATTTAAACCAACTATGCTCGTTTTACTACGAAAATAGTTGGTTTTTTTGATGGCAAAAACGAATTAATGCGTATTTTAAGATAAGGTTATTTTTTTATGTGTGGATAACTACTCGTTATCCACAACAAGCAAATGTCGCTATTTTTGAAAGCTTTTGATAGCAAGCTTTCACAATTTTTCATTCTTTTTGATGTTTCACGTTAACTGGTGTTTCACGATTGTGTCTTGTTTTAACACACCTTGTTCCTGTTAGATTAGCGTGTTAAAATGACTTGTAGAACAAAGATTGGAGCGCAATAAATGAGTGCATTACAAGAATTATTAAAAGATACATTTGGCTATGATGATTTTCGGCCAGGACAAGAAACGATTATTCGTCATGTATTGCGACAAGAAAATGTCTTAGGCATTATGCCAACAGGTGGAGGCAAATCGATTTGTTATCAGTTGCCAGCCTTACTTTTGGATAATTTAACATTGGTGATTTCACCATTAATTTCTTTAATGAAAGATCAAGTAGATGCCCTGAATTTAATGGGGATTCCAGCTACATATATCAATAGTACCATTTCCTATCAAGAAATGAATCATCGTATTCAATTAGCGGTTAACAAAGAAGTCAAGCTATTGTATGTTGCGCCAGAGCGATTAGAATCTTATGATTTTCAACAGATGCTGACACATGTACCGATTGATTTATTGGCAGTAGATGAGGCACACTGTATTTCACAATGGGGGCATGATTTTCGTCCAAGCTATTTGCGTTTAGCAGAGATTATCGATCAATTTCAACAGCAACCAACTGTGATTGCACTAACAGCAACAGCAACGCCACAAGTAGCGGAGGATATTGTCAAGCAATTAAGAATTCCATCAGAAAATGAAATCAAAACAGGATTCGCTCGAGAAAATTTATCTTTTCAAGTCGTGAAGGATCAAAACAGAGACGTTTTTCTTTTGGAATATTTAAAGATGAATACTGGGCAATCAGGTATTATCTATGCAAGCACGCGGAAGGAAGTTGAACGAATTTATCATTTATTAGAAAGTAAAAAAATTGCGGCTGGGATGTATCATGGGGGCATGAGTGAACAGCTACGTAGTGAAAATCAAGAAGCGTTCTTGTATGATCAAGTGCAAGTGATGGTAGCAACAAATGCCTTTGGTATGGGGATTAATAAGAGTAATGTTCGTTTTGTCATTCACGCACAAGTACCAGGAAATATTGAATCTTATTACCAAGAAGCGGGCCGAGCTGGTCGTGACGGTCTACCTAGTGATGCTGTGTTAATGTTTGCTCCACAAGACTTGCAAATTCAACAATACTTTATTGAACAATCTGAAATGACCATTGATTATAAGCAGAAAGAGTACTTGAAATTACGGGAAATGTCACAATATGCGAATGCACAAATGTGTTTACAAAAATATATTTTACGCTATTTTGGTGAAGAAGGGACGGACTGCGGTCGCTGCTCGAATTGTCTGGATAATCGAGAATTAGTCGATATTACGGTCGATGCCCAAAAAGTCTTGTCTTGTGTAAAACGTATGGGAGAACGTTTCGGTAAGGGCTTAGTTGGTAAAGTCTTGACTGGCTCAAACGATCAAAAAATTGATCAATGGCATTTTGATCGTTTGCCAACATACGGACTAATGAAAGGCCGCACCCAAAAAGAAGTCACACAGCTGATTGATTATTTGACAGCAGAACGTTATTTAATTCCTTCTGATGGGCAATTTCCGTTGTTATCAGTCTCGACAGAAGGTGTTCAGGTGCTTTTAGGGGAACGGAAAGTCTTCCGAAAAGAAGACCAAAAAGTACGAAAAGTAGCAGTGGATGATGCCTTGTTTGAACGATTGCGCGAATTACGTATGGACATGGCTCAAGAGGCAGGTGTGCCGCCATATGTAGTCTTTTCCGATAGTACACTTAAAGAAATGTGTGAAAAATTACCGCAAACAACGATTCAATTATTGCAAATAAAAGGGGTCGGCCAAAATAAATTAGATAAATATGGTACCGCCTTTTTAGAAGTAATTAAAGAATATCAAGAGACAAAAAAATGATATAGTTTGTTATTTTATTTAAAATTAAAAGCAGAAAATAAGAAAAAAGTCTTTTAATGTATTTGTTGTTGTATTGATAAAATAAGCTTGTTATATAAAGAGATTTCTTACTTAATATATCGCTTGGTTTTAGAAAATTTCTTAAAGGAAATTTTCTGAAATCATCATGTATCTAACTGAGAATTATGTTATAATTATTTAATTAAGATAGGGAGGTTCTGTACAAATGGACGAAGGAATTTCAAAGAAATTTGCCATTCAATTATTAGAAGACGATGCAGAACGCATTAAAATGCTTATTCGTAATCAAAAAAACAGTTTGTGCATTTCTCAATGTAAAGCATTTGAAGAAGTGGTGGATACACAAATGTATGGTTTTTCAAGACAAGTGACCTATGCGACCCGTTTGGGGATTTTAACTAATGATGAAGGACATCGTTTACTAAGTGATTTAGAACGCGAATTGAATCAATTATATACAGATGTTTATGAAGAAACACAAGAAAAAAACGAGATTGGCAAGGAGGGTTAAGCTTTGCCAAACAAAGTAAAGAAACGGCATTTGCTAGACTATAGTATTTTTATTCCATATTTAATTTTAAGTATCGTGGGATTGATTATGGTATATAGTTCCACATCCGCATTACAAGTAATGAAAGGTTTTTCACCTACCTCATTCGTTATTAACCAGGTTGCCTTTTGGGTAGTAGGGTTAGTTGCAATGTTTTTTATTTATAAGATGAAAACATCCGTTTTCCAGAATCGAAGTTTTATCATGTTTGCCATTGCAGTAATTACGGTTATGGTTTTAGCCGTTCGGATTCCTGGTATCGGGAAAGAAATTAACGGCGCACGTGGTTGGATTGAGATTGGTGGATTTTCGATGCAACCAGCTGAGTATTTAAAAATTATGGTTGTCTGGTATCTGTCTTATATTTTAGCACGGCGACAAAAGACAATTAATGGAGGTATGGATCAATTTAAACAAGCTGCCGGGCGCCCATTGATGCTCGTTTTTGTATTAATTGCTCTAGTTGCAATCCAGCCTGACTTCGGGAATGCGGCCATTCTAACATTAATTACCATCGTGATGGTTTTAGCAAGTGGGATTAATTATATGTATACCTACTTGGTCGGTGGCTTGGGCATTTTAGGTAGTATCACGGCTATTCAGTTATTAATTATGTCTAAAGGAAAAATTTTCCCAGCGCGTTATCAATATATTTATAATCGTTTTGCTGTTTTTAAAAATCCATTTTTAGATGAACGGAACTTAGGCCATCAGTTAGCTAATTCTTATTATGCAATCAGTAACGGCGGCTGGTTTGGCAAAGGTCTAGGGAATAGTGTTCAGAAAAAAGGCTTTTTACCAGAAGCACATACGGACTTTATCTTTGCGATTACTTTAGAAGAGTTAGGCATTATCGGTGGTCTAGCGATTTTAGGATTGTTGATGTTTATGATTGCGCGAATTATTTTAGTCGGTGTACGCTCGAAGAAACCTTTTAATTCACTAATGTGTATTGGAATTGGTACAATGTTATTAATTCAAGTCTTTATTAATGTTGGTGGGATTACTGGGATTATTCCATTAACAGGAATTACTTTCCCGTTCTTGAGTCAAGGTGGGAATAGTTTGCTGATTATTTCGATTGCTGTGGCCTTTGTCCTGAATATCAGTGCAGATGAAACACGTCAGAAATTAGAAAAGGAGTACTATTTATCTTTAGAACAGAACCAATAAATTTGAAGGAAATTGATGGTAGGAGTGACGTTATGAAAAAGGTATTAGTTGCCAATCGTGGCGAAATTGCGATTCGAATTTTTAGAGCTTGTACAGAATTAGATATCCAGACAGTAGCGATTTATGCTGCAGAAGATGAGTATTCTGTTCATCGTTTCAAAGCAGATGAAGCATATTTAGTTGGTAAGGGGAAAAAACCAATTGAAGCCTATTTAGACATTGAAAATATTATCCAAATTGCCAAAAAATCGGGAGCAGATGCCATTCATCCTGGTTATGGCTTTTTATCAGAGAACTTACGCTTCGCCGAACGTTGTGAAGAAGAAGGAATCATTTTTGTTGGACCTAAAACACACCATTTAGATATTTTTGGCGATAAAATTAAAGCGAAAGAAGCAGCTGTAGCTGCGGGGATTGCTTCGATTCCAGGCTCAGATGGGCCAGTAGCAACGGTGGAAGAGGTCGTAGCTTTTGGTGAAACGCATGGCTTTCCTATCATGATTAAAGCTGCTTTAGGTGGCGGCGGTCGCGGGATGCGCGTTGCCCACGATGCCAAAGAAGCACGAGAAGGTTACGAAAGAGCAAAAAGTGAAGCGAAAGCAGCCTTTGGTTCTGACGAGGTTTATGTTGAAAAGTATATTTCTAATCCTAAACATATCGAAGTACAAATTTTAGGCGATCATCATGGGAATGTCTTGCATTTATTTGAACGTGATTGTTCCGTTCAACGACGCCACCAAAAAGTGGTAGAAGTCGCACCATGTGTATCAATGAATGAAGAACAACGAGCAGCCATTTGTTCGGCTGCTGTACAGTTAATGGCGCATGTCGGCTACGTGAATGCGGGAACGGTTGAGTTTTTAGTAGAAGGGGATCAGTTTTATTTTATTGAAGTGAATCCTCGTGTTCAGGTAGAACATACTATCACAGAAATGATTACAGATATTGATATTGTGATCTCTCAATTACAAATTGCACAAGGGCTTGATTTGCATAAAGATATGCATTTGCCAAAACAAAACGAATTGACATTAAAAGGCGCGGCTATTCAATGTCGGATTACGACTGAAGATCCCCTGAACCAGTTTATGCCAGACACAGGGAAAATCGATACGTATCGTTCACCAGGTGGTTTTGGTGTGCGTTTAGATGTAGGGAATGCTTATTCTGGCTACGCTGTGACGCCCTACTTTGATTCTTTATTGGTTAAAGTCTGTACGCATGGTTTCTCTTTTGAACAGGCAATCAGTAAAATGCAACGCTGCTTAAAAGAATTTCGGATTCGTGGCGTGAAAACAAATATTCCGTTTTTACAAAATGTTGTGAGCTATCCAGCGTTTCAATCTGGCGAAGCCAAAACAACCTTTATTGATAATACACCTGAATTATTTGAATTTCCTCGTATGCGCGATCGTGGCAATAAAACGATGAAATACATTGGAGAAGTAACGGTCAATGGGTTCCCTGGCATTGAACGAACGGAGAAAAAATATTTTGAAGCCCCGCGCGTGCCGACAGATATTGAAGTTCCAGAAAAAGTGATCACAGCTAAAAATATTCTAGACGCTCAAGGAGCAACCGCCGTCATCGATTGGGTTAAGAATCAAGAAAGTGTGTTAATGACAGATACCACGTTCCGTGATGCGCACCAAAGTTTATTAGCTACTCGTGTGAGAACACAAGATTTTAAAGCAATTGCTGGTCTAACTGATGCAGCCCTGCCTGAGCTGTTTTCTAGTGAAATGTGGGGTGGCGCTACGTTCGATGTTGCCTATCGCTTCTTAACCGAAGACCCATGGCAACGTTTAAGAAAAATTCGTCAGTTGATGCCAAACACACTTTTACAAATGCTGTTCAGAGGATCTAATGCGGTAGGCTATCAAAATTATCCTGATAATGTTATTGAAGAATTTATTAAAGAATCCGCTCGCCAAGGAGTCGATGTTTTCCGAATTTTTGATAGCTTAAACTGGATTCCTCAAATGGAAAAAAGTATTCAAGTCGTTCGGGATACCGGAAAAATTGCGGAAGCAGCAATTTGTTATACTGGGGACATCAATGATCCAGCCCGAGCAAAATATAATGTTCAATATTACCTTGATATGGCTAAAGAATTGGAAAATTTAGGGGCACAAATCATTGCGATTAAAGATATGGCTGGCTTATTGAAACCACAAGCTGCTTATCGTTTAATTAGTGAATTAAAGGCAGCCACGGATTTACCAATTCATCTCCATACCCACGATACTAGTGGCAATGGGATCATCACTTATTCAGCAGCTACTAAAGCAGGCGTTGATATTGTTGACGTCGCAATGAGTGCGATGAGTGGCGCAACTAGCCAGCCAAGTATGAACAGTCTATATTATGCTTTAGTCAATGGTGAACGGACGCCAACTATTAACATTGATAATGCACAGAAAATCAATCATTATTGGGAAGATGTGCGCATGTATTATCAACCATTTGAAAATGGGTTAAATGCCCCGCAAACAGAAGTCTATATGCATGAAATGCCTGGTGGGCAATACTCTAATCTACAGCAGCAAGCAAAAGCGGTAGGCTTAGGGCACCGTTGGGATGAAATCAAAAAAATGTATCACACAGTGAATTTGATGTTTGGCGATATTGTAAAAGTGACGCCATCTTCAAAAGTCGTGGGAGACATGGCACTCTTCATGGTTCAAAATCATCTGACAGAACAAGATGTTTATGTGCGTGGCGAAGAACTAAGTTTTCCTGAATCCGTTGTGACTTTTTTCCAAGGTGATTTAGGTCAACCAGTTGGTGGGTTCCCGAAAGAGCTGCAACGAATTATTCTAAAAGGTCGACCAGCCTTCACAGAGCGGCCAGGTGACTTAGCAGCACCTGTTGATTTTGCGAAAGTACAAGAAGAATTAGCCGAAAAAATTGGGTATCAACCTAAATTGGAAGAAGTTTTAAGTTATTTAATGTATCCACAAGTATTTTTAGAGTATCGTCAAAAATACGAAACCTTTGGAGATATAACCTTATTAGATACGCCAACATTCTTTAATGGTATTCGTCAAGGAGAGACATTGGAAGTTCAAATTGAACGAGGAAAAACGTTAATTATTCGTTTAGATGAAATTGGCGAACCTGATATTGACGGAAACCGTGTCTTGTTCTTCAATTTGAATGGGCAACGTCGTGAGGTTTTAGTTAAAGATGCCTCCATTAAGTCTGCTGTTCAAGTAAAACAAAAGGCAGAACCAACTAATAAAGAACAAATCGGCGCAACGATGTCTGGTTCTGTTCTACAAGTATTGGTCAAACGTGGCGATAAAGTAGAAAAAGGTCAGCCGTTGCTGATTACAGAAGCCATGAAAATGGAAACGACTATCGAAGCACGTTTTGCGGGCACGGTTGATCACATTTATGTTGAAGAAGGCGAAGCAATCAGCTCAGGTGATTTGTTATTAGAAGTGAAAGAAAAATAAGATGAGAGGGGAAAAAATGAAGCGATTTTGGGCCTTTACTGCTGTTTTTTTAACAGTTCTACTCATCGGATATTTAGAGCCAGTTTTTTTCCCTGCTGAAAAACCAACCGAAACAGCTCAAAGTGGGCGCTTATCCAGCGCTCACACCGCTGTTCCTCATGAAGAATTGCCAGCTTCTGGCTACGCAGCATACATAGGGAAAGATGTGGAAACCTTTATCCGCCAGTTTGGCAATCCTAAAGAAAAAATTAAAACAGGTCGTACGTATGAATTATGGACGTTCGGTTTGACGATGAATGATTACTTAGAAGTCAACGTTCGAGAAAATAAAGTCATCGCAATTAAGGCCTTTAACAATGACAAAATGATAGAACCGTTTAAAATAGATATGAAGCTTGCTGACTTGTCTGATTTAATGACGATTTATTCGAATTTTGCATTTAATTTTCATCATGAAGCTTACGATGTCGAGCTGATGGAAGAAGATATGAACTATCGACCACTGGTTGCTTTTGATAATGGCAGTTTTGCAGTGTTATTTTTTAATCAGCGGACAGGCGGTTTAATGGCAGTTAATTATGTCAATAAAGAAACGTTGCTCACGGAAATGCCGTATCAATTAAATGAAGGTTCTCCTTTGCCAGTTGATATAACGCAGTCAATGACCTTCGATCCTGTTCAAAGTAACCAAGCGATTTATGTCATGAATCTGGTTAAACAGCAAGAAAGTCAAGCTGCTTTTTCAGTTTCTACACAAAGCCAAAAAGATGCCCAAACATTGTATCAAACGATGGCTAACCATACTCCAACAATTTTGTCGGCAAATCGACAAGCAGAATTGTTACAAACGAGAGAGGAACATACAGCCATTCATCCCTTTCATTTGACTAAGGACGAATTTTCTTTAGTAGTTAAAACGAGCAAACTTTCGTTGAGAGAACCAGCAGGTATATTCCAAGAACCTGTTTATGATAGTACCTTTACTATTTTGTCATGGTTTTCGGACCCGCAATATGATAGCTATTTTGCTGAGTCAGAAACGACAGAATTGGGCGTTGCCTTTTCCAATGAAGGTGTGTTAGTCTTATTAGAGAAACGACCAGAAAATAGGCAAATCACGGAGAGTAGTGAAAAGTTATGATTGTGACAGAACATTTATTTGCAATTGAAGATCAAACAGAATGTTTAATTTCAGCACTTTTAGAAAGTGATGCTGTTCAAAACTATAAAGAAGCAAAAAAAGCTATGTATGCTTCGGCGGAAGTTGCTCAGTTACAAAAAGCATTTTTAGAAGCTAAGTCAGCCTTTGAACGAGTAGAAGCTTATGGAATTCATGCACCCGATTTTCGGGAGAAACAACGAGCCCTACGTAAAGCGAAGCGGGCGCTTGATTTAAATGAAATCGTTGCAAATTATCGTTTTGCTGAGACAAACGTTCAAACGTTGCTAGATACAATTGGTTTAAAGATTGCGCAACTAATTTCTGAAGATATTAAAGTAGATGCTGGAAATCCTTTCTTTGAACGAGGAAAGAAACATTCAGGTTGTGGAGGAAGCTGCCATGCAAGCTAAAGAAGAAAAAGAATTTACGCTTCAAGAGCGTCGTTGCCTAATTGTTTGGGTATACACATTAAAACCGTTAAAACAGTTACGCCGATATGGACTGATTCACTATGTTTCACGAAAAATGAAATATGTGGTGATTTACATGAATGAAGAAAATATTGAAAGTAACATGGAAAAAATTAATCAGTTACATTTTGTTCGTAGTGTCGATAAATCGTATCGACCAGATGTCGAAATGAATTTTGCTGAAAAAATTGGTACCAAAGCGGCTTATCAAGAACAAGAAGACGACGGCTATGTAGTAGAGGAATTATCTACAGAGATTCGCTTAGCAGAGAATGTCTAATGCAAAAGAGTGAGAAATGTTATGAGAAATTTCAAACATTTTTCACTCTTTTTGTTATAATGAATTATAAAAGAATGATTGATAAAGGAGTCGAAACAATGCGTGTTATTTCTGGAGAATATGGTGGCCGGCGTCTGAAAGCGTTAGATGGCGACAATACTAGGCCCACAACAGATAAAGTAAAAGAATCTATTTTTAATATGATTGGTCCATATTTCGATGGTGGAATGGCGCTGGATTTATATTCAGGAAGTGGCGGGTTAGCGATTGAAGCCGTTTCTCGTGGAATGGACAAAAGTATTTGTATTGAAAAGAATTTTGCTGCACTAAAAGTAATTAAAGAAAATATTGCGATTACAAAAGAACCAGAAAAATTTGAAGTTAGAAAAATGGATGCTAATCGTGCCTTAGAACAGTTTTATGAAGAGAAGCTACAATTTGATTTGGTCTTATTGGATCCGCCCTATGCCAAACAAGAAATTGTTTCACAATTAGAAAAGATGTTAGAACGGCAGTTATTAACAAACGAAGCCGTTATCGTTTGTGAAACAGATAAAACTGTCAAATTACCGGAAACGATTGGTACACTAGAAAAAACAAGAGAAACCGTTTACGGAATCACTCAAGTAACGATTTATCGTCAGGAGGCGTAAGATGCGTAAAATTGCTCTATTTCCCGGAAGTTTTGATCCGATGACAAATGGTCATTTAAATTTGATTGAACGCAGTGCGAAGTTATTTGACGAAGTCATTATTGGCGTTTTTATAAATACAAGTAAGCAAACATTATTTACGCCAGAAGAGAAAAAATATTTAATTGAAGAAGCAACTAAAGAAATGCCAAATGTGCGTGTTATCATGCAAGAAACCCAGTTAACTGTGGAAAGTGCAAAATCATTAGGGGCTAATTTTTTGATTCGTGGCATTAGAAACGTCAAAGACTACGAGTACGAGAAAGACATTGCTAAAATGAATCAACATCTGGCGCCAGAAATTGAAACGGTTTTTCTATTAGCAGAAGAACCATATGCACATGTAAGCTCCAGTTTACTAAAAGAAGTTTTACGTTTTGGAGGCGATGTGTCTGACTATCTTCCTCCCAATATTTATCATGCGTTAAAACAAAAGAAGAATGACTGGAGCTAAAATAATGAATAAAAAAACAGAAAAATTTTCGTTTAAATCACTCATTCCAATGGTATTGGCATTGCTGCTAATTGGTTTGTTTATCGTCCCAATTCCTTATTATATTGAAGGACCAGGAACGACAGAAAATTTAAAAGAGTTTGTAACTGTTGATGGAAAAAAAGATACGCAGTCAGGTGCTTTTTATTTAACAACGGTGGGCATTCGTTCGGCCACTATTTTTTCTGCCATAAAAGCAAACTTTTCGGATTTTCAAGAAGTCATGTCCAAAAAAGAATTAATGGGAGATAGTAGTAATAGCGAATATAATCGAATTCAACAATATTATATGGATTCCTCAAAAAACGCCGCAATTGAGCAAGCCTTAAAATTAGCGAAGGTTCCATATGAGATGAAATTTAAAGGTGTCTATGTGTTAGCGATGGAAGACAACTCAAGTTTTAAAGGAAAAATTGAAGTTGGCGATACCGTGACAGGCGTGGATGGTAAATCTTTTAAAAGCAGTGAAGAATTAATGAATTACATTAAAGCACAAAAAGTGAATCAAAAAGTCACTGTTCAATTTATTCAAGATGGCAAAGCAAAAGAAGCGACCGGCAAATTAATTGAATTGCCAACAGATAAAAAAGCGGGGATTGGTATTGGTTTGACTGATCATACTGAAATTGATTCTTCTATCCCAGTATCTATTGAAGCGGGTGATATTGGTGGGCCATCGGCTGGGTTAATGTTTACTTTGCAGACCTATGAACAATTAAGTCATAAAGATTTACGTAAAGGTCATGAAATTGCTGGAACAGGTACGATGAACAGTCAAGGAATCGTTGGTAGAATCGGAGGCATTGACAAAAAAGTTGTAACTGCCAGTGAGAACGGTGCAGAAATTTTCTTTGCACCCGATGATGAAATAACTTCAGAAATGAAAAAAGTTGAGCCGAAAATCAAATCGAATTATCAAGAAGCACAAGAAGCTGCGAGAAAAATTGGGACAAAAATGAAAATTGTCCCAGTAAAAACGGTTCAAGATGCCTTGAACTATCTAGAAAAATTAAAATAAAAGTGTGCCTGGGCCAAAAATTACTAGTGATTTTTGGTCCAGGCGCATTTTTTTGTTAAAAAATGCGTAATTATATTTTGAAGGGAGGACAAACGATGGATTGGTTGAAACAGTTACCTAAAAAGTGGCTATTGCTAGGTAGTGGCGCGTCTATAGTTATTTTGATAACTCTATTAGTGGGCATTTATTTGATGGTTAATAAGGAGCCACGTGTAGACACCACAATGTGGGAGGAGACAAGTCTGACCACTATGGCAGAGTTCGCCACAGATGCCACAAAAGAAAGGGCAGAAACAATGATCTATGTTGATATTAAAGGCGCAGTGAAAGTACCAGGAATCTATCAACTAAAAAATCAGCAGCGGATTTGGGATGCTTTAGCTTTAGCTGGAGGCGTGAGCGAGGAAGCTGATACTACCCAGGTCAATTACGCTCAAAAAGTAAAAGATCAAATGATTATTTACGTGCCCAAAAAAGGAGAACCAGTGCCACAGTCATTAGAAACGCTGCAGGAATCAGCACCTGCTCAGCAAAATCAGGAGGAAAAAATCAACCTTAATAGGGCAACAGAAGCAGAGCTACAAACGATTTCAGGAATCGGTGCGAAAAAAGCACAAGAGATTATTCGCTTTCGTGACGAACAAGGACCGTTTAAAACCGTCGAGGAACTGAAAAATGTTCCAGGTATTGGAGAGAAAACAGTAGAACGTTTAAAAGACATGTTGACAGTGACTGGCTAACTTTTAACAGAAAATTCCTGAGAATTCTTGACTATGGGATGCGGATAACATACTATTTGTAATAAGATTAAATGATTTGGCAAATCGAACACAGGAGTCATTAAAAATAAAGGAGGTTTATTATGGAACGAATTCCATGGGACCAATATTTTATGGGACAAAGCGTCTTATTATCATTAAGAAGTACTTGCACACGGTTAACTGTCGGAGCAACCATTGTTCGCGACAAACGAATTATTGCAGGAGGTTACAATGGTTCAGTCAGTGGCGGAACGCATTGTATTGATGAAGGATGCTATGTTGTTGATAATCATTGCGTTCGAACAATCCACGCAGAAATGAATGCAATTTTACAATGTGCGAAGTTTGGCGTCCCTACAGAAGGGGCAGAAATTTATGTGACACATTTCCCTTGCCTGCAATGTACAAAGATGATTTTACAAGCAGGGATTAAAAAGATTTATTATTTAAAGGATTACCGTAATGATGCGTACGCCCTAAATTTAATTGAACAAGTAGGAGCCACGGTTGAAAAAGTGACTTTAGTACCAAAATATTTTGCCGAATTACAATGGGGAGAAGAATTTGCCACACTTGAGGACAATCCTTCCTCAGCTGAGGAATAATTGGTTCTTCATAGCTCTGCTGACTAGTTGTGGGCTGTGGTGTTTTTTCGCACCTAGTCTATTAGGAGCTCTTCTTTTTTCTATCACTGTTATCCATATTGTCTGTACAAAAAGTTTTCCTGTTATATTGGGAGGTTTTTTGTGCAGTTTTTTAATAGTAGGGGGCATATTGATTTTCCAGTGGTTAAAGCCAGTCTCTTTGTTGCCTAAAGAAGTCCGCTTGTCAGGACAGCTAACGATATTACCAGATGAAATACAAGTAGATGGTGATCAAGTAAAATTTCCTGCCAATTGGATCGTAAAAGGCAAAAGGCAGAAAGTGATGGCATTTTATCAATTAAAAAGTGTGAAAGAAAAACAGCAATGGCAACAACTAACCACAACCATTCAGGCAACCGCTGTAGGTATTTTAGACTCGCCCCAAGGTCAAACCAACAAAAATGGCTTCAATTATCAACTATTTTTAAAGAATCAAGGAATCGAAGCTATTTTATTCATTGAGGAGATAGGACAACCGCGTCCTTTTTTTTCTTGGCGGTTTAAAGAAATCATTAGCGGCTGGCGGAAATGGGCGATGGTACATATTCAGAAAAATTTTGCTGAGACTAGTGCAATGTATATGAATGCGTTGCTCTTAGGTTTTCGTAATGAAGAATTTGCTGAAATAAGCGATAAATTTTCAGCATTAGGCATTTTGCATCTTTTTAGTTTGTCAGGGATGCATGTTTCTTTTTTCCTTCGTTTATTTCGCTTACTAATGCTAAGAATTGCTCGCCGAACGCAAGAAAGTTATTTTTTGTGGCAATGCGGTTTTTCACTGATATATGCTGGTTTAACAGGATTCTCAGTTAGTGTCATGCGGGCGCTTTTACAAACAAACCTCAATACGTTCAATCGACGGTTTAATTGGCAGGTTCCGGCCCTCGATTGTTGGAGTTTAACTCTCTTAGTGCACTTGATTGTTCAGCCAACCCTCTTTTTTTCAGTCGGCGGTCAATTTAGTTACTTACTTTCTTTTGTTCTGCTGTTTTTAGAGCAAACATTGGTTGGTTATTCTTCGCCTTTCATTAAAAATTGTTTAGGCTCTTTCCTATTGGCTGTGGCTTCCTTACCTATTTTAGTCCAATCATTTTATGAATGGCCCTTGTTAGGAAGTTTCTTAACATTTTTCTTGTTACCAATTTTTGAACGGTTCTTGTTACCGCTTTTGACGTTGAGCTTTTTTCTAGTGATTATTATGCCAGCACGCTATTTAGCAGTCTTGCTCGAACCACTATTTTTAACAATGAATGGCTTATTTGAGTGGGTGCTAGTTCACTTAAATCCGAAGCTGACCATCGGCTATTTAAATTCTTGGATACAAATTAGTTTGTTATTACTAATCGGACTTTCAATGATTTATTTAGCAGACAAGTCTAAAAAAATTTTTTTCTCAATCGGACTACTAATTGTTTTGATAAATAGTAAATACCTTTCGCCAATTGGCATTGTTGCAATGATCGATGTAGGCCAAGGGGATAGTTTGTTTATCCAAGCGCCTTTTCACAGAAAAAATACATTGATCGATACAGGTGGTCGGTTGTCTTTTGACAAAGAAGCTTGGCGGCAACGGAAAAATAGTCGATCAGGAGCGGAATATTCAGTGATTCCTTTTCTCAAAAGTCAAGGAGTCAAACGTTTAGATGAAGTGATCATCACACACGCACATGAAGACCATTTTGGCGATTTATTAGCCATTGCGCAGAAGGTTCCAATTTCTGTTCTGTATTTTCCTAAAGGAGCAGCTGAAGCCAATTTTTCGTTTCGCCAAGTCTTGAAACAACTCCAAAAAAGCGGGACAGACTGTCGGCCAATTTTAGCGCCCAAGCGAATTAATGGGCCCGTTTCTTTTCAAATTTTATCACCAAATAAGAGCAGTATTGGGGGCAATAATGACTCGATAGTGTTTTCCACACAATTAGGCGGACGGCATTTTTTATTTACTGGTGACTTGGAAGCCGAAGGAGAAGAACAAGTGTTGGCTCGCTATCCCCAGTTGAAAATCGACATCTTGAAAGTCAGTCATCATGGTAGTAAAACGTCGTCTACTAAAAGATTTATCAAACAGCTTAATCCGCGAGAAGCATTGATTTCAGCTGGACTGAATAATCGTTTTAAACATCCTCATCAGGAGACATTAGCGACGCTGGAGGAGCAAAAAATAAATTATTATCGGACCGATCTTCAAGGAATGATTTATTATCAATGGTTACCTTGGCAAGGGCTTTCTAAAGCCAAATTTGTTAAAGAACAAGACTAGTATTTCCAGAAGTAACATGATAGGATAAACAAGAGAAACGAGAAAAGGAGCGAGCCAATGGAGTTACAAAAAGCTTTGAAAGAAGTGCGAGAGCAAAAAATCGCTCCAGTGTATTTATTAATAGGAACAGAACTTTATTTAACTGAATTATTTAAAACAACATTGATGAAAGAATTGTTGACGGAAGAGGATGATCAATTTAACTTTTTCTCATTTGATATGGAGGAAACACCTTTAAGTGCAGCGATTGCTGAAGCGGAAACAATTCCGTTTTTTGGTGATTATCGCCTTGTCTTTGTGGAAAATCCTTACTTTTTAACTGCCGAAAGAAAAACAAACGGTGTGGAACATGATGTCAATCTTTTATTGAATTATTTGGAAAGTCCATCACCAACAACTGTTCTTGTTTTTATGGCCTCTTATGAAAAATTAGATGAACGAAAAAAAATTACCAAAGCATTGAAAAAAAATGCCACAGTAGTTGATGTCAATCCAATGGATGAAAAGGCTATTCGTCAGTACATTTCTCAAACGATTGAGAGCGAAGGGTACACTATTCGCTCCGATGCTTTTGATTTATTACTTCAATTGACAGACTTGAACTTATCAAAAATTATGGGAGAATTACAGAAGCTGTATTTATATGCCCTTGAGACGAAGACAATTACACGAGGTGCGGTTCAAGAATTAGTCCCTAAGTCTTTGGAACATAATGTTTTTGATTTAACCAACGAAGTACTTTCTGGAAACAGTGAAAAAGCTGTTCAATTGTATGAAGATTTACTTTTACAAGGAGAAGAAACCATTAAGTTAAATGCAATCTTATTGAATCAGATTCGCCTTTTTCTACAAACAAAAATTTTGGCTAAGATGGGCTATCAACAAGCGAATATTGCTGATACATTAAAGGTTCATCCTTATCGAGTCAAGTTAGCGTTACAACAAGTCCGACGATTTGAATTGTCTCGATTAGAAAGACTTTATGATGAATTAGTTGAAAATGATTACCGCATGAAAACGGGCCAAATGGATAAAGAATTACTATTCCAATTATTTATTTTAAAATTGACTGCGCAAGCAAAATAAGAAAGTGCCAGAGACAATCGTCATTCAACGATTGTCTCTGGCACTTTCTTATTATTTAGCTCCTAATAGTTCTTCTTTTCCGTGAACAAGCTGTGTCAACATGGCACAGAAAGGTGTTGCTACGTTGTATTTTTGTCCTTTGCGCCAAACAGCACCATTAATGTAATCAATTTCTGTGAGACGATGATTTTTAATTAAATCTTGATACATAGACGGATAGTGCAAGCCAATACCGTTTGGATCATAAGTTTGAGCAATATGTGTATAGACTTCTGCTTGATCTAAATGAATGGCTTCTTTTTCTGCGACTGCTGCAAATTCACTGATTAATGTTTTAACAAGGGATTCACTAACAGATAGTGCGCCAAATTCGGCAATATTACAATCAAGGATTGTACACAAACCGTTTAGCGTGCCATTGACACAGGCTTTCCGCCAAATAGAGTAGCGAACATTGCTACTATAGCTTGGATTTAAACCAGCTTGTTGGAAGACATCAACGACTTCTAAAGCAAATTCTTTACCAGAAGGATCAATATTTTCTAATTCAATTTCGCCATCACCTAAAAGTTTAACACGTCCCGGTCCTTCTAAACCAGCTGTCCACATGGTAATGCCAACCAAGATGTTTTCTTTTGGTACATATTTTTCTAGTACATCTTCATGACCTAAGCCATTTAATAAACATAGTACATACGTTTTTTCAGTAATCATTGGTTGAATCGCTTTAAACATTGCATCTAATTGTTGTGCTTTAGTTAAAGCGATAATTAAATCTACTTGTTCATTTTGATGGTCAATTTCTTCTGGTGAGAAGATTGGTAAGTTCGCGACAACTTCTTCTCCGTTAAAATCAGCGATTAAACCATTTTTACGAATGGCTTCAATGTGCGCGGGCCATTGATCGATTAAAGTTACATCATTTCCGCCTTGATGCAACATAATTCCTAAACGGCTGCCCATAGCGCCGGCACCAGCAATTGCAATTTTCATGTGTATCCATCTCCTTAAAAGTTCTTTAACCGTTATTATTATACAGCAACTTTCCTAAAAATGAATAAATGGGACTTGCAAATTTGTTATTTTTTAAATGTTTCCTAAAAAGTAAGGATTGCATCAAATGGTAAAGTAAGCTAAAGTAAAGCGTGGAAAAGTTTATAAATGAAAGTAGAGGAATCGTTAATGACGAAAGAAAAATTTTGTCGAGAATCACGAGTGATTCAAACACATCGTGTATTTCCCTTTGATTTAAATCCCTTTGGTGCACTATTTGGTGGGAAATTAATGTCTTTAATTGATGACGCCGCATCCATTTCCGTTTCACGACATTGTCGGAGAGGGGCAGTTACAGCATCTTTAGATAACTTGAATTTTTTAAAACCTTTAAAAGAAAATCACTCAGTGTGTGTTGAAACGTTTGTTTCTGGCGTGCATCATAAATCGATGGAAGTATTTGTTAAAGTTGTAGGAGAAGATTTAACAACTGGAGAGCGTTATTTAGCGGCGACTTGTTTTACAACTTTTGTAGCCATTCCGTCTCATATGAATCCTGAAAGTGACTTCCAATTAGCGGCAGTCGTCCCAGAAACTGCAGAAGAAAAGTTGATTTGTTCCAATTATGAAACGAGACGACAACAACGTTTAGCTTTGCGAGAAGAGACTAAATTATTTAGTCAACATCTCACAACAGATTTACCGTGGATTGATTCACCTTTATAAAAAAATGTCCGAGTCTTTGTGAAAACAGACTTGGACATTTTTTGATGAAAAAAGAAGCTAACATGAATGCTAACTTCTATCTCACATTATTTAGCTAATTTGCTTAAACGAATTTTATCGCGGTTAGCTTTGTTTTTATGGATTAAACCTTTAGTTGCAGCCATATCAACAGCTTTAACAGCTTCGTTGTATAAAGCATCGACGTTATCAGCTCCAGCAGCTACAGCTTCTTCAAATTTCTTGATTGCTGTACGCATTGCGTTTGTTTGAGATGAATTTTTCGCATTCGCGTTAGCACTTGTACGTACGCGTTTGATTGCAGATTCGATATTTGGCATTTGTTTCACCTCCGATGATTTAGGTTTTACACTGGTCAGCCAATGTAATTCAACAGTAATCATTATACCTAATCCATTGTTCCATTGCAATAAAAGACGACAAGTTTTTTTCCTTAACAGACAATTTCAAGAAAAAAATAAGAAAATTTGCCAGAGCCTTAAGAAAAAAGCATACATTTTTTTTAAAACATGCTATGATAAAATAGATAAATGAAAAATGGTGGTGTCTTTGTGAGTATTGCATTATTGGTAACGATTACTTTGGTAATGGGTGTAATTTTTGTTAACGGTTGGACGGATGCGCCGAACGCAATTGCAACCGCTGTCTCGACTCGGGTGTTAAAACCGAATGTCGCAATTTGGATGGCTGTTGTGATGAACTTTTTAGGTGCATTAGTCATGACCTTTTTTAATGCCCAAGTAGCTGAAACGATTAGCAACATTGTTAGTTTTGACGCAAATGGAAACGCTTCACAGGTGGCTTTGGCTGCTTCGCTTTTTTCAATTGTGGTTTGGGCAGTTGCTGCGTGGTATTTTGGTATTCCCACAAGTGAAAGCCATGCGTTAATTGCCGGTTTGACTGGTTCGGCTATGGCATTAGGTGGTTTGGGTGCAGTCAATGGCTCGGAATGGATCAAAGTGCTTGTTGGTCTAGTTGTTTCTACCGTTATGGGCTTTGGCGGCGGTTATTTGATTGCCAAACTTGTTGTGAAAGCTTTCTCGGCTGTGCCTAGAAGAAAAGCCAACAAATTTTTTACAGTAGGGCAAGCCTTTGGTGCAGGAGCTAATGCTTTTTTACATGGTGCGCAAGATGGGCAAAAATTTATGGGCGTGTTCATGTTAGTACTTTTTTATAATAATTTAGTCGAAAAAACAGGTGGCGGTTTTGTGATTCCGTTATGGGTTATGGTTCTGTGTTCCATTACAATGGGCATTGGAACTTCTGTGGGCGGCATGAGAATCATTAAATCAGTCGGGATGGATATGGTAAAACTCGAACGCTATCAAGGCTTCACTGCAGATTTAAGCACGGCTATTTGTTTATTTTTAGCATCGGCTTTTGGGATTCCAGTTTCAACTACTCATACAAAAACGACAGCGATTATGGGAGTAGGTGCTTCTAAGCGAATCTCAAGTGTTGACTGGCGTATCGTGAAAGAAATGCTGATAGCATGGATTTTAACTTTCCCAGGATGTGGGCTGATCGCTTATGTGATGTCAAAATTATTTATTGCAATTTTTTAAGGAGAGAAAAACATGGCACGTAAAAAACAATTTGATTATTTTGGAGAATTAAACCAGTTAGCAACAAATGCTTATGAAGCGGCAAAGGTTTTGCAAGAAATTGTAGACAATTATTCATTAGAAAACTTAGTAAAAAAATCAGAAGCGATTCATCAATTGGAAAAAGAGAATGATGAAATTGTTCGCAAAATTTTAAATGAACTCTATATTTCCTTTATTACGCCAATTGATCGAGAAGATATTGTCGATATTACGGATCACTTAGATAACATTATCGATAGCATTAATAGTTTGTCTTATTTACTTGATCATTTAGTTGTCGAAGAAATGATTGCGCCCGCGCTAGAATTAACTGCTTATATTGTTAAAGCGACAGAAGGCGTTAAATCAGCAACGAAGGAATTTGCAAAATTTAAGAATTCCAAAACGTTAGTTTCATTGATTGATGAAGTGAATACGATTGAATCTCAAGGCGATAAATTATACAGTAGCGCCATGAAAGATTTGATGACTAACGAAAAAGATTTATTAAAAGTTATCAAGTGGAAAGATGTTTATGATCAGCTTGAGCGCACGATTAATGATTGTGAATCAGCTGTTAATATTATTGTCGGAATTGTCATCAAAAATACGTAAAGAAAAGAGGGGGAGCTGTTGGTTAAAGTAATTGTTGATGCTGATGATTTTGGGATGTCAGAAGCGATTAATCATGGCATTATCAAAAGTTATGTCGATGGTTTAACAACGTCGACACTTTTGATGCCCAATTTACCAACAGCAGAACACGCCGTTGCGTTAGCAAAAAATTATCCAGGCTTATTTGTAGGTCAGCATACGAATTTTTTATTAGGGAAACCTTGTGCGGACCCATGTATGATTCCTTCACTGGTAGATGAACAAGGCAATTTTCATCGCTCTTCTTATTATCGTCAACAAAAGCAAGTAACCTTCGTATATGAAGAAGTACGACTTGAAACGATTGCGCAATTGACGCGCTTTAAGGAACTAACTGGACATTATCCTGAACATTTTGATTGCCACTCGATTGGGGATGAAGTGGTTGATCACGTATTTTTAGAATTAGCAGAAGAGTACGGACTTCATACAACCCTGAAATATAGTGGGGAAAAAGAATATCCACCGCAACAAGGTTATTTCCAGGTAACACATTTGTTAGAGTCTGGCGCGTTATCTTATATTCACGAAGGCGTATCAGTGGAGAATTTTTTAGAAGATGACTTTGGTTTATTATGGATGCCGGAATCGGCAATTGCTGAGATGCATTTTGATGTTGGGTATTTGGATCAATTTGTGTTAGATAATTCTTCATATACCACTTTACGCTGCAAAGAATTAGCAACAATTTGTGATCCTCGTGTTCGTCAGTGGTTTGAAGAACAGGGGATTGAGCGAATAACGTTTGGCGATTTAAAAAAATAAAACCGTTGCTTTCAACAGTGAAAGCAACGGTTTTATTTTTATGAGAATAACCAGTAGCCAATTAAAATCGCACCTAAAATTACACGATACCAACCGAAAACTGTAAAATCGTTTTTCTTCAAGTAATTCAATAAGAATTTAATCGCAATGATGGAAACAACGAAGGCAACAATAGAGCCAGTTAATAAAATAATGATTTCTTCTGATCCAAACGTATTTCCTTTGGCCAAGAATTTAAAGATTTTTAAAAAACTTGCTCCAAACATTACTGGAATTCCTAAGAAAAATGAAAACTCTGTTGCAACGAAACGTGAGGCCCCAATTAAGATTGCCCCTAAAATGGTCGCTCCTGAACGTGAAGTTCCTGGAATTAATGCCAGTACTTGGAAAGCACCAACGATTAAAGCGGCTTTATAAGTGAAGTCTTTTAGATTAGTACACTTCGGTGCAACATTTTTATTTCGTTTTTCAATGATAATAAAAGCAATCCCATAAACAATTAACATAATCGATACTGTTAAAAAGTTATAAAAATGTGCATCTAAATAATCATCAAATTTTAGACCAATAACTGCCGCTGGTAAACAAGCGACTAAGACTTTAGACCAAAGAATCCAAGTATCTTTTTTCTCTTCGCCATTTTTCTTTGGTGAGAAAGGATTCAATTTGTGGAAGTATAAAATAACAACCGCCATAATCGCTCCCAATTGGATAACGACGTTGAACATTTCCATAAAATCTTTACTTAGATCGAGTTTAATAAACTCATCCACTAAAATTAAATGTCCGGTACTACTAATTGGAAGCCACTCGGTAATTCCTTCGATAATACCAAGAATAATTGCTTTCCATAGGTTAGCAAAAAGCATGTCACCATTCCTTTCTGAAATAAATGCAAAATACATCAAGTATAAGTATACCCGCTGACAAAGTAAATGCCAATGCAAATTCTTATTTTAAAATAAATTTTAGAATTATACAAAGGTGCCACTTGTAATTCATGAAACTTTTTTCTATACTAGTGATACTTTAAAAAATGGGGGAAGAGAAATGTTTGGATTTTTGAAGAAAAAGAATGAAGTTGTCGAAAATAATACAATGTATGCCGTTGCCAATGGAACCGTTATCCCAATTAGTGAAGTGAATGATCCTGTTTTTTCACAAAAAATGATGGGAGATGGCTATGCAGTAGTTCCAGAAAATGGTGAAATTTATGCACCTATTGAAGGAGAAGTTTTAAGCGTTTTCCAAACAAAACATGCCATTGGTTTAAAAATGACAAACGGTCTTGAAATTTTATTACACATGGGTATCGATACGGTAGAGTTAAACGGGGCACCGTTCACTATTAAAGTGAAAGAAGGCGACCAAGTGACTGCAGATACGGTGGTCGCAATTGCTGATTTAGAAGCAATTAAAGCAGCTGGTAAAGGAACTGAAATGGTTGTCATTATTACCAACATGGATAAAGTAGCACAATTTTCGTTAGAGAAAACTGGCGTGGTTACAGCTGGTACACCAGTTGGCTCTGCCACAGCCAATTAATGAATTAGACAGATATTTCTATAAAGGAATATCTGTTTTTTTTGAACATAAATAAAATTTTATTTTGGAATTAAAAAATATTTAGAAAAATAGTTGAAATTTTATTTCAAACAAGTTATAATGAAAGCGTATTAGAGAGGAGCTAAAAAGATGTATGGTATTTCAGTTTTTCTTGGTGAAGAGATTACAAACGATACAATTATTTATATCAAAAAGATGAAAGCGCTTGGATTTGATGGTATTTTCACTTCTTTACACATTCCAGAAGATGATACTTCCCTTTACCGCCAACGCTTGACTGATTTAGGGGCAATTGCTAAGGCAGAAAAAATGAAAATTATGGTAGATATTTCAGGTGAAGCGTTAAAAAGAGCGGGTTTTTCTTTCGATGAATTAGAGCCTTTAATCGAGTTGGGCGTAACTGGCCTCCGGATGGACTACGGCATTACGATAGAACAAATGGCTCATGCTTCACATAAGATTGATATAGGATTGAATGCTAGTACCATTACACTGGAAGAAGTGGCTGAGTTAAAGGCTCACCAAGCGGACTTTTCTCGCTTAGAAGCTTGGCATAATTATTATCCAAGACCTGAAACAGGCATTGGAACAACATTTTTTAATGAAAAGAACCGCTGGCTTAAAGAATTAGGCTTACAAGTTTTTACTTTTGTGCCAGGAGATGGACAAACAAGAGGCCCAATTTTTGCTGGTTTACCAACATTAGAAAAACATCGGGGGCAAAATCCTTTCGCCGCTGCCGTTGGTTTGATGGCTGATCCTTATGTCGATGCTGTTTATATTGGTGACCCCACAATTAGTGAGCGAACCATGGCTCAATTTGGTTATTATCACCAAACCAATCAATTTCTGTTAGAAGTAGCACCTAGCAAGAGCCTCTATTTGAAGCGAATACTTGGGACTCATACCAATCGTTTAGATGCTGCAAGAGATGTTTTGCGAAGTGAATTATCAAGAACGAGTGAAATGTTCAGAAAAGATGAAATTGCAACGATTGAGTCAGAGCAGACTGAAGCCCGTCCAGTGGGAACCGTAACGATTGATAATGAAAAATATGGTCGCTATATGGGAGAAATTCAAGTCACACTTGTGGACTTGCCGAAAGATGAAAAAGTCAATACGATTACACGAATTATTGAAAAAGATCAAACGATATTGCCGTTAATCAAGGCAGGCAATCAATTTACGCTAGTCACGGAAGGAACGATAGAGAATGAATTTAGAAAACTTAACAACTGAACGTAGAAATGAAAATACAATGGGCTTAGATGAGATGAGTGTCAAAGAAGCTTTACAAAAAATGAATCAAGAAGACCAAAAAGTTGCAATGGCAGTGGGTCAAGAATTAGCAGCCATTGAACCAGTGGTAGAAGCCATCATCAAAAGCTTCAATCAAGGCGGCCGCTTGATCTACATGGGCGCTGGTACGAGTGGTCGGTTAGGTGTCTTAGATGCAGCCGAATGCGTACCAACTTTTGGCGTCGAGCCAGAGATGGTTCAAGGCCTCATCGCTGGTGGTCAAAAAGCAATGACTGTCGCAGTAGAAGGTGCTGAAGATTCAAAAGAACTAGGTCGTCAAGATTTAGTTGATCTAAAATTATCAGCAAATGACATTGTTGTTGGGATTGCAGCCAGTGGTCGGACGCCTTATGTAATTGGCGGTTTAGAATATGCTACAACGGTGGGAGCAGCTACCGCAACTGTGGCATGTAATAAAGATGCTGAAATTAGTAAGTATGCACAAATGCCTATTGAAGTAGATGCAGGACCTGAATTTTTAACAGGTTCGACTCGCTTGAAATCTGGGACAGCTCAAAAATTAATTTTAAATATGTTATCAACTATTTCCATGATTGGTATTGGGAAAGTCTACAATAACTTAATGGTTGATGTAAAACCAACCAATGAAAAATTAGTGGAGCGTTCCAAACGGATTATTATGGAAGCAACGGGTTGTAGTTATGAAATTTCCGAACTAAAATTTGTAGAAGCAGAAGAAAATGTGAAGTTAGCAATTGTAATGATTTTAACTGATAGTACTAAAGAAGAAGCAACACAAAAATTAATTGACGGGAATCAATTTATCAAGAATACATTAAATTAAGGAATTAGGAGGGTGTTTTAACATGGCAGAAGAAAGAATTAAACGCATTGCTGATGGGATTTATAAAGAAGTTGGTGGTCAAGAAAACGTGGACAAAGTCATTCATTGTATGACTCGTGTTCGTATGGATATCCGCGATTATGACAAAGTGGATATTGAAGGATTGAAAAAAATTGATGGCGTTATGGGCGTCGTAGAAGATGA
The DNA here is from genome assembly GCF_001811595.1 of Enterococcus sp. HMSC078F03. NCBI lineage: Bacteria > Bacillati > Bacillota > Bacilli > Lactobacillales > Enterococcaceae > Enterococcus > Enterococcus sp. HMSC078F03. Next base: position 269,964 of record NZ_KV805602.1, read on the forward strand.
TACGTTACAAGTAGTTGTTGGTCCAGGTACTGTTAACAAGGTTGCACAAGAAATGGTAGATCAAGCAGGTGTCAAATTGGGAGAACCATTTAATCATGACACCGCAACTGATGCTTCAGTAGGCAAATCTGGAAAAGATTTAGTAGAAGAAAAAGCCGCTCAAATGAAAGCACAACAAAAAGCGAAACAAAATAACACTTCACCATTTAAAAAAGTGTTAAAAGCCATTTCTAGTATCTTTGTTCCGATGATTCCTGCCTTTGTTGGGGCTGGTATTATTGGCGGGATTGCAGCTGTTATGTCTAACTTAGTTGTTGCTGGTGATATTTCAGCTTCATGGCAACAATATATTGATGTCTTAAATATTATTAAAAATGGGATTTTTGCTTATTTAGCTCTTTACACTGGGATTAACAGTGCCAGCGTTTTTGGTGCAACGCCAGCGTTGGGTGGTGTTATTGGGGCAGTAACAATGTTGACAGGAATGAATCCAGATGCACCAATCAGTAATATTTTCACTGGGGGAACATTATCTGCAGGACAAGGCGGAATTATCGGTGTTATTTTTGCCGTATGGTTATTATCATTGTTAGAAAAACAATTGCATAAAATTGTCCCAGAATCAATTGATATTATCGTAACGCCAACCATTTCACTTTTAGTGATTGGCTTAGCAACTATTTTCTTAATCATGCCTGTAGCCGGAGCTATTTCTAATGGCTTAGTTGGTATTATCAATGTTGTCTTAGAAAAAGGTGGCATGGTTGCTGGCTTTACTCTTGGTTTAACCTTCTTGCCAATGGTAATGTTTGGTTTACATCAAATTTTGACGCCAATCCACATTGAAATGATTAATCAAACAGGGATGACTTTGTTATTACCAATTCTGGCCATGGCTGGTGCGGGACAAGTCGGTGCAGCTTTAGCATTATGGATTCGTTGTAAATCAGATAAAAAATTAGTTGAAATGATTAAAGGTGCCTTGCCAGTTGGGATTTTAGGTATTGGTGAACCATTAATCTACGGAGTTACTTTACCATTAGGACGTCCATTCATTACTGCTTGTATCGGCGGTGGTATTGGTGGTGCAGTAATTGGTGCCTTCGGTAATGTTGGTGCGATTGCTATTGGACCAAGTGGGGTGGCTTTAATTCCATTAATTGCCAACAACCAATGGCTTGCATATGTATTAGGTTTATTGGCTGCTTACGCAGGTGGTTTTGTAGCAACGTTATTCTTTGGGATTCCTAAAGATATGCAAACAACTAAATAATAAATAGAAAAAAGGAGAACTTGGCTTCTCCCTTTTTCTTTGTTAAAATTTAATTGCGTAGGAAATGGTGTATCAGGAGGGGTGTTTATGCAACAAAATATTGTCTTATCTATCCAAGATCGTCTACAACAATTACCAAAATCAGAACGGAAAATCGCAGAATATATTTTAAAAAATACAGAAACAGTTATTTCAATGAATGCGCAAGAGCTAGCGAAACAAGCAGGATCAAGCCCAGCGGCAATTATTCGCTTTTGTCATTCTATGGATGTGAATGGCTTCACAGAGTTGAAACTTTTATTATCTGCAAATCTTGGCCAAATGAAGCAGCAAATGTATACTGAAGTTACTAAAGGGGAATCAACAGCTGACATTAAACAAAAGTTACAGGCGCGCTTTGTTCATGTGGTTGAGCGAAGCGGTCAGACATTAGAGGATGTCGCAGTTAATGAAGCCGTTGATTTGTTGGAAAAAACAGAAGTAATTTTTGTCTATGGGTTGGGTGCCTCTTCGTTGGTTGCTCAAGATATTTATCAAAAATTTACGCGACTAGGCCGAACGGTATTTACAACATTGGATCATCATTTATTTGCTTCTATGTTAGGCTCTACAGAAAAGCCTAGTGTTTTTATTGTTATTTCTAATTCTGGAACGAATAAAGAAGCAAGTACTTTAGCTGATTTAGCGAAGCAGCAAGGGATTCCTATTATTAGTATCACACAAGATGAAAAATCAGTGATTGGTGAAAAAAGTGATATCGTCCTTCAAACCTCTAGTGGGGAAGACGTGCCATTGAGAAGTGCGGCTACTGTTTCCTTGGTGGCACAATTGTATGTAGTCGATGTTTTATTTTTTGCTTATGCAGCAAAAAACTATAAGGAAACCTTAGAAAAAATTCAAATCTCAAGAAAAAATGTAGAACGTTTAAAAGAATAAATAAAAAGAGAAGGTTATCTGTCATTTTGACAGATAACCTTCTCTTTTTTTACAACAAACGGCGCTTTTCAGCGATCTTTTTTCCCTTTTCAATATAAGAAATATCATTAATTCCTTGAATGGTAAATGTTCCTTTTTCGTAAGTTAAGGTCGTCACGCTACCATTCTCCAGCGCCATCTGCATAGGCAAACTTGCATCAATTAAGGAAAGTAAAAAGGAAATTGTTAGTCCATGGGAAACCACCATGACTTTGCCGCCACCATTTTTTTCTCGATGATGAGCGATATCTTCGAAACCAGACCAAACACGATCACGAATAACTTCATAAGGCTCCGCCCAGTCAGCCGTATCGGCTTCAATAATAGCATTTGCTAGCTCACGATAGGTAATTTTCGTGGTCATCATGTCCTCATAACTTTTAAAAGCTAAAATGCGTGGCACCACACCCCAAAGTTCACCATCATAGCCACCATCTAAAGAACCAAAACACCACTCACGAATCCGTTTATCGGTTAGGTAAGGAATCTTTTGGTGGTTTTGATGTTCTTGTAAAATAATCTGAGCGGTTTGCATGGCACGACCACTATCACTACTATAAGCTTCCTTAAAGTCTATGTCTCTAAGGCCTAAGCCTAAATGATAAATGCCTTCTTCTCCTTGTTTGGTTAAGGGGGTATCTGACCAGCCTTGGGTTCGGCCAATCGTATTAAACATCGTTTTTCCGTGACGAATAATATAAAGTGTCGTTGCTTCAGTCATTGCTACTCCTCCTAAGTTTCTTTAAATAGTGAATAAATCTCTAATTAAAAAATGGGTTTGTGGCTTTTTCATGTTGAATGGTTGTGGCATCACCATGGCCTGGATAAACAGGAAATTCTTCTGGTAAAGTGAATAGATAGGTCGTAATACTGTGTAATAATTGTTGCATATCACCAGTGTGTAAATCAGTACGACCAATACTACCTTTAAACAATGCATCCCCAACAACAACAAAATCATCAAAGACAAAGCTGACGCTACCAATTGAATGACCAGGTGTTGGGACTACGGAAAATTTCATGCCGCCAATTTCATAATCGGTTAGTTTAAATTCATGTTCGGCGGGTTGAACAATAATATTTGCTATATCATCATGTCTGCCTAATCCTGAAAGATTCAAAATAGGATTGGAAAGCCACGCTTGTTCTAATGGACTAACATAAACAGGGATTTGATAATGATGGCGCAATTCTTCTACCGCACCAATATGATCATAGTGAGTATGTGTTAATAAAATAGCGGCTGGTTTCTTCCCTAAACGGGTAATTTCTTGAATTAGTTTTGCTCCTTCTGCACCTGGATCAATAATTAATAATGCTTCTTCATTATAAACAAGATAACAGTTTTCTTGAATAACACCTGTTCTAATTTGTTCGATCTGTATCATCTCAGGACCTCCTAAAGTTCTAACGATTCTCTTCAAGTATACCGAAGAATCTTAAGAATAGAAAGTTTTCTTGTTTATCCAAAGAAAAAATAAATCATTCTTAGAATGTTCGGTTTTTGCTTGTTTGAACATGGATTTTTTTAAAAAAAATCACATTTTTATAGTTATTAAGCGAAAGTTTATGTATAATCTTCATGTGATAGTAAGGAGGAGTATTAAATGTTTCATTTTGTAATAAAAGGAACAGGTTTTTCTAGTAAAAATTTGCAAGAGATTAAAGTTTATGAAGAGACACTTTTTTGTATAGATGAGGCCGGAGTAATTCAGGAAATAATTGAACCAGATGCTGAAGCGTATGAAACTGTGCTAGCAGAACAAAAAGAGGCACAACGTTTTCAAGAATTGCCCCAAGATTCTTATCTTTTACCCGGCTTTGTTGATTTACATGTCCATGCACCTCAGTGGGCACAATCTGGGACCGCCTTGGATATTCCATTGTATGAATGGCTGAATACGTACACGTTTCCTTTGGAGTCCAAATTTGCAGATTTAACATTTGCCCAACAAGTCTATGATGAATTGGTAACCCAATTGTTAGCTAATGGGACAACAACAGCCCTTTATTTTGCAACCATTCATTATGAAGCTAGCCGTCGTTTGGCAGAGATTTGTGCGGAAAAAGGGCAGCGTGGCTTAATTGGTAAAGTTGTAATGGATGATCTTAATGAGAATCCTGAGTACTATCGTGATCAAACAACGCAACAAGCATTAGAAGAAACGGAACGGTTTATTCAAGAAATTCAAACATTAGCGCAGCAAACAAAACAAGGCGTATATCCCGTTGTAACTCCGCGTTTCATTCCTAGTTGTACAGAGGAAGCACTTAAAGGATTAGGAGAATTAGCAGCGAAATATCAAGTCCATGTTCAAAGTCATTGTAGTGAGAGTGATTGGGAACATCAATTTGTTCAAGAACGTTTTGGAAAAAATGATGCTCAAGCATTGAATGATTTTGGTTTATTGACAGAAAAAGCAGTGATGGCACATGCAGGCTTTTTAGAAGAAGCAGATATGAATTTATTCCATGAAACAGGGACGGCTGTGGCGCACTGCCCAATCTCTAATGCTTATTTTGGCAATGCAGTAACACCGATTGCAAAATTAGTACATCAACATCAAGTAGAAGTTGGTTTAGGTAGTGATCTTTCAGGTGGTTTTTCACCAAGTCTTTTTGACAATTTAAAGCAAGCGGTTATTTCTTCTAGAATGTTAGAAGATGGCGTCGATGCTACAAAAAAACCAGAAGTACGAGGTGTTAAAACAGCACGGATTACAGTAAATGAAGCGTTTTATTTAGCTACTGTTGGTGGTGGTCAAGCGCTAAGTTTGCCAATTGGAAAATTAGAAAAAGGGTATGCTTGGGATGTTCAAATTATTAATACAAGCTTGTCACAAGCACGAATCCCTAAAAATCCAGGGGAATCATTGCTTGATATTTTCCAAAAAATCTTATATTTAGCACGACCAGAAAATATTCGAGAAGTCTGGGTACAAGGTGAAAAAGTACATGATAAAAATTTAATGTCAGCAACTAAAGGAGTATAAAAAATGAGTGAAAAGAAACAAAATAATCTTCATTTAACAGTGGGGCCAGAAGATTCAGTATCTTTTGGGCAGGCCACTATGTTAGGGATTCAGCATGTCTTAGCAATGGACGTGTACGTCGTGCCTGTGATCATTGCTTCAATTATTGGGATTAGCACAGCACAAACGTCTTCTTTAATCCAAGCAACATTCATAGCAGCAGGACTTGCCACGATTATTCAATCTCATTTTTGTATGAGATTACCAGTTGCGCAAGGCCCTTCATTTATTCCAATCGGGGCAATTGCAGGAATTTATTTTGCCAACAACCAACAAGGAAATGGCTGGGGCGCAGTTTTAGGTGCTAGTTTAGTGGGGGCAATTGTTGTTATTATATTAGGATTTACTGGTATTTTTAATCGTTTAATCACTAAATTTGTTCCACCAATTGTGGGAGGAACAATTATTTTTGTGGTGGGGCTTTCGTTAATGCCAGTCGCTTTATCGGATAATATTTACCACGCAAAAGGGGAATTAGGACAAAATATTTTATTAGCATTTATAGCAGCGGGTACGTTGATCTTCTTTGCGCTCTTAGGTTCTGCTTTGAAAAAAGGGCGGATTTTCCGCGTTTCTTCTGTCATTTTGGCATTATTATTTGGGAGCATCGCGGCACAATTATTAAGGGTACTTGATTTATCAGCCGTTAGTGAAGCGGCTTGGTTTAGTTTGCCTCAGTTACCATTAGTTAACTTTTCTTTCCAATTTGATTGGTCAGCTATTGCCACGATGTTAGTTATTTATCTGGTTTTAATGGCGGAAACAACAGGCACTTGGTTTGCTGTGAGTCATGTTGTCGCTGAACCTTTGACCGAAGAAAAAATTAATCGCGGCGTAATTGGTGAAGGCTTAGGTTGCTTAGTTTCTTCATTTATTGGCGGCACGCCAGTAACTAGTTACTCTACAAATGCTGGGATTATTTCAATCACTGGAGTTGCTAGTCGCAAGGTTTTTGTGGCTGCAGGTGCGTGGTTTGTCTTATTTGGCTTATCTGGAAAACTTTCCACCTTGATTTCGGCCATTCCGGCACCAGTTATCGGCGGCGTTTTTGTGGTTGTTTGCGGCATCATTTCTGTAAGTGGAATGAAAGTCATGAGTGATGTAACAATTCATGAAAAAGAGATGTATGTAATTGCCGTTCCGATTATTATGACGTTAGCGTTGACATTGTTACCAAAAGAGTTTTTGGAAACTCTACCACAATTTTTACAATATTTATTTAGTTCACCCGTGGCAACTGCCTCAATTGTTGCTATTTTATTGCAGGCCATTTTACCAAACGTTCAAGAAGGATAAAAAGATTAATTTTCGTTAAAACGCCTTTGACAAGTGGCGGTAAATAGTGTAAATTAACAATGGTGTTTGTAAACACGAACGTTAAATGACCGGATGTTCGGTTTTTACGTTATTTTTGTAAATAACTAGGAGGCAGTAAGTATGAAAGTTTTTGATTATGAAGATGTCCAATTAATTCCCAATAAATGTATCGTGAATAGTCGTTCTGAATGTGATACTACAGTAACTTTAGGAAAACATTCGTTTAAAATGCCTGTCGTTCCAGCGAACATGCAAACAATTATTGATGAAACGATTGCGGAAACCCTTGCTGAAAATGGTTATTTTTATATCATGCATCGGTTTGATGAAGAGGCGCGAGTGCCATTTATTAAAAAAATGCAACAAAAGGGCTTAATCACGTCAATTAGTGTGGGTGTGAAAGAAGGGGAATACGCTTTTGTTGAAACGTTAGCCCGAGAAGGTTTAGTTCCTGACTACGTGACAATTGATATCGCCCATGGTCATTCAAATGCGGTGATTAATATGATTCAACACTTAAAAAAATTTTTACCAGAAACGTTCGTTATTGCGGGCAATGTTGGAACGCCAGAAGCCGTTCGCGAATTAGAAAACGCTGGAGCCGATGCCACCAAAGTGGGGATTGGACCAGGAAAAGTATGTATTACTAAAATTAAGACTGGCTTTGGGACAGGTGGCTGGCAGTTAGCGGCTTTACGTTGGTGTGCCAAAGCTGCTCGGAAACCAATTATTGCAGATGGTGGGATTCGGACCCATGGAGACATTGCAAAATCTGTGCGTTTTGGGGCAACTATGGTCATGATTGGTTCATTATTTGCTGGACATGAAGAATCACCAGGTGAAACAAAAGTGGAAGATGGTGTTGTTTACAAAGAATACTTTGGTAGCGCCTCTGAATTCCAAAAAGGCGAAAAGAAAAACGTTGAAGGGAAAAAAATCTGGTTACGCCATAAAGGGAAGTTGGCAGATACTTTAGTCGAAATGCAACAAGATTTACAATCTTCCATTTCATACGCGGGAGGTCGCGATTTAGAAGCGATTCGTAAAGTTGATTATGTGATTGTAAAAAATTCTATTTTTAATGGTGATACCATTTAAGATTCAACTATAGACTGAAAAGAAGACAGCACGTAGTGCAGAAATTAAAATGATTTCTGCATTACGTGCTTTTTTTACTTTACCTATCGTAGTAATCGTGTTAAGATAATTACAACGACAGACGTAGTACGATAGTTGAAGTACTTGAGGGAGGAATTTATGTGATTGGTAGTGATGCAATTCGAGGATACAACGATACCTTTATTCTCTCAATCTTACAATCCGGCGCTTCATATGGTTATGCGATTTCTAAACGCATTCGTGAAATTTCTAAAGAACAATATTCGATTAAAGAAACGACACTTTATTCTGCTTTTACACGTTTAGAGAAAAATGGCTACATTGAATCATTTCCAGGAGAAGTAACGCATGGCAAAAAGCGGACCTATTATCAAATAACCCATGCAGGAGAGCGTTATTTAGAGGAAAAGTTACTAGAATGGGAAGTAACAAAAGACGTCGTCGAAGCATTTGTAAAGGAGATGGGAAAATGAAAATTATAGAAGAATTTATTGATAGCTTATTTTCAGGTGTTGTTGAAACATCTGAAACAAAACAATTAAAGGCGGACTTATTAGCAAATGCTGAGGATCGTTATGAAGATTTGCTCAGCCAAGGAAAATCGGAAAATGAAGCAATTGGTACAATTATTTCTGAATTTGGTACTATTGATGAATTAATGGAAGAATTGAATTTAGAAAATAAACAAGTGGATGAAACAAACGATTCAATGAACGGTTTGCCAGAAATTTCAGTGGAGGAAGGACTTGACTATTTAGCTGTCCAACGTAAAGGTGCTATTCAAATTGGCCTTGGTGTTGTTGCAATCATGGTGGGTGTTGGCTTGCTGGTTGGTATGCGTGGTGTTCTTTCTAACGGTCTTGGTTTAGTTTGTCTTTTCATAGGTGTGGCAATCGGCGTTCCATTATTTATTGTTGCTGGTAATCGGTTTGTTGCAATGGACAAACAACTGGGGCAACGATTGATTCCGATTAAGTTAAAAAAAGAAGTTGCACAAAGAGAACAAAGTTTTCAACGATCATTTATTTTTTGTATGGCAGCGGGCGTCGTTTTTTGTATTTTGGGTTTAATCCCAGTTGTTGTCTTTAGTAGTGGCCTTCATCTGATGATGCGCCGTTCCATGCATCAAATGATGGGCGGACAATATTATAATGGAACGATGGGGATTAGTTGGCTCTTCTTTTTAGTATCGGTGGGTGTCTTCTTGTTTATATTTGGTGGAGTAATTAAAGGAAGTTTTAATAAATTGCTAAATGAAACTTATTTTTATTCAGAACATGTTGGTCATCCTGATTTTGCCCCTCAACAAACAAAAACAGAGGAAGGACCTGTGGGAAATCCTGTCGGTGCAATTATTGCATCCGTTTATTGGCCCTTAGTTGTTGCACTCTATCTATTTATTAGTTTTGTTTTAGGGGATTGGCGGTTTAGTTGGTTAATCTTTATGTTCGCAGGAATCTTTTATAACACCATCCAAGCATTTTTACACAAACATTGAGACAAACCTGTTAATAGTAAAACAGAAAAGTGGGACATTCGTCAAAACGGCTGTCCCACTTTTCTTGTATTTTCGATTGACAAAAGCATTAAACTGGATTACTTTTAACTCATCCAATTGTTGAGGTGATTGCTATGTGGCAACTTAAAAAAGAACAAAATGTTCCCATTTATCGCAGTATTATGGAAATGATTGTTCAAAAGATTCAAACAGGCGAATTATTACCAGGTGAAAAAATCCCTTCGGAACGTAAACTGGCAGAATACTTATCTGTCAATCGTTCAACCGTTGTTCATGCATTAGATGAACTGGTGGACTTAGGCTGGATTGTGCGAAAAAGAGGGAGCGGAACGATTGTCAACGAAGGAAAATGGGGGGTAATGATGACGCCACGAACGGATTGGCATCGTTATTTAGAACAAAATGTGTTCAAACAAGTTCATCCCTTGGTGACAGAGATTGAGTTACGTGCTAAACAAAATTTGCCGACTGACTTAGATATGTATACAGGCGAGTTGCCGTTAGACTTAATTCCCAGTTTCGATTTTCCAGCATTAAATTGGAAACAATTTTTAAAAGAGGAAGCACAAGATGAATTAGGTTATTTGCCGTTAAGAAAAGAAATCCAAGCCATTACAGCAACGGAATATCAGCTTCATTTACCAAGTGAAAGTTTATTGCTCACTTCAGGTGCACAACAAGCACTTTTTTTAGTTTTGCAAGTTTTATTGAGACAAGGAGATAGTGTTGCCGTAGAAGATCCATCTTTCTTCTATGCCTTACCAATTTTCCAAGCTGCTGGTGTGCGCTTATTTGGTGTGCCCATGACAGAGGAAGGGATTGATCTTGAAGCGCTAGAACAAACAATTCGACAACATCGCATCAAAATGGTTATGGTTAATCCTTCCTTTCAAAATCCGACTGGGACAGTAATGCCTTTAAGAAAAAGAGAACAGCTTGTGAAAGTCTGTCAAACGTATCAAGTTCCAATTTTAGAAGATGATGTTTTTGGGCAGCTAAGTTTTATCCCAAAAACAGAAATTCCTCCTTTAAAAAAATTAGATCCAGATAATGTCTTGTATATCGGTTCGTTGTCAAAAATTTTAGGTTCGACCACGAAAATTGGTTGGTTAAGTGCGCCCGCCTCTGTGACGAAACAAATTGCAGAAGCCAGAAAAATGATGGATGTTTCGTTGAGTATTTTTCCGCAGATGCTCGCTAAAATGGCGATTGAAGATCCTTCTTTTTCTGAAAAAATTACGTTATTAAATAAACAAGTGGAACAACGAGCAACAGCTGTATATCAAGTATTTAAATCGTTGCCAGAATGGGAAGTTTCGCCAGTAAAAGGCGGTTTTTATTTATGGGCACATTGGCGTCAAGGGGCACTTAAGCCAGAAGATTGGCAAGTGTTTTTACGAGAAGGTGTTTTGGTAGCACCAAGTGTAGCTTTTAGTGAAAAACGTGGAAGTATTCGCTTGAACTGTTCCCGAATTTCACCAGAAGAAATGCCTCTTTTTTGTGAGCGAATGGTACGGATTACACGACAGCTTTCTGAAAATAGACAAACAAAAATAGAACAGTAAGTAAGATTTTTCTTATAAAAATCATTTGCTGAGAGAAAACGCTACAACTTCCCTTTTCTAAACGAATATCCAATGCTATACTTAAAAAGTAAAAACAAAAAAACAAATGAGGTGTTTTCCATGTCTTGGGAACAAGTTTACCAACAATGGTTAAATGAAGAAAATATTCCAGAAAATTTAAAAAATGAATTAAAGGACTTAAATACAGACCCTGAAAAATGTGAAGATGCATTTTACGCACCATTAGAATTTGGGACTGCCGGGATGCGCGGGATTTTAGGCGCCGGTATTAATCGGATGAATATCTTTACGGTTCGTCAAGCAACAGAAGGACTTGCACGTTTTATGGATACGCAAGATCCTGAAACAAAACGTCGCGGTGTAGCTATTGCCTATGATTCACGTCATATGTCTCCAGAATTTGCAATGGAAGCAGCTAAAACATTAGCTAAACATGATATTCCTTCTTTTGTGTTTGAAAGCTTACGACCAACACCAGAATTATCTTTTGCGGTCCGCTACTTTAAAGCTTTTGCGGGAATCATGATTACGGCTTCTCACAATCCAGCTGCCTATAATGGCTACAAAGTCTATGGTGAAGACGGTGGTCAAATGCCGCCAGCTGATGCAGATGCATTAACTAAATATGTTCGTAGTATCGAAAATTCTTTGAAAATTGATGTCTTATCAGATGAAGAAGTTGCCCACAGCGGTTTAATTAACATTGTTGGTGAAGAAGTCGATAACGCGTATTTGAAAGAAATTAAAACAGTTACGATTAATCAAGAATTAATTAACGAAATGGGTAAAGAATTAAAATTAGTTTACACTCCCTTACATGGAACTGGGAAAATGTTAGGAGAAAAGGCATTAAAACAAGCCGGTTTTGAAAAATTTGTTTTAGTACCTGAGCAAGCCGTTGCTGATCCTGACTTTACTACAGTTAAGTCACCAAACCCTGAAGAACATTCAGCTTTTGAATACGCGATTCGTTTAGGGGAAAAAGAAGGCGCTGATTTATTGATTGCAACAGATCCAGATGCTGATCGTTTAGGTGCTGCTGTGCGGATGCCAAATGGAGACTACCAAGTATTAACAGGAAATCAATTAGGTTCAATTATGATTCATTATATTTTAGAAGCCCATCAACAAGCAGGCACGTTGCCTCAAAATGCTGCGGTTCTAAAATCAATCGTTTCTAGTGAACTTGCTACAGCGATTGCTGAGAAATATAATACGAAGATGTTTAATGTTTTAACAGGTTTCAAATTTATTGCTGAAAAAATTCAACAATACGAAGAAGACCACAGTCAAACGTTTATGTTTGGTTTTGAAGAAAGTTATGGTTACTTAGTGAAACCTTTTGTTCGTGATAAAGATGCAATTCAAGCGTTAGTTTTATTAGCAGAAGTAGCGGCTTTCTATAAAAAACAAGGAAAAACATTATACGATGGCTTACAAGATATCTTTGAAGAATTTGGTTACTTTGAAGAAAAAACTATTTCCGTAACAATGAGCGGAATTGAAGGAAGCGGTAAAATCAAAGCTTTAATGGCAAAATGTCGTGAACAAGCGCCAACTGAGTTTGCCGGGATTCAAGTTGCTCAAACGGAAGATTTTAAAGAATTAACACGCACTTTTGCAGATGGTCAAACAGAACAATTACAAACGCCTCCTTCTGATGTGTTGAAATATCATTTAGAAGATGGCAGTTGGATTGCTATCCGACCATCAGGAACAGAACCAAAAATTAAATTCTATCTAGCAACAAAAGCAACAAGTAGTTCAGAAGCTTCTGAAAAAATTGCTGCGTTTGAAGCAGTCGTTAATGAATTAACAAAATAAAATAAACGAAACAGGCTGTACGGAAAAAAGTACGAATGTTAGTGTTTGTGTCAAAAGCTAATTGACTTTTGACACAAACACTTTATTTAACTAAGGAGGGAATGCTATGAAAATTGGCTTTATCGGTGCTGGCAGTATGGGCGGTGCCATCATTAAAGGGTTACTGAAAGCTGAGGCAGTCAAGAAGGAACATTTATATGTGAAAGGCGGATCAAGTGGAACAGCAGAAGCACTTCAAAAAGAGTGGGGCTTTCAACTTGTCACAGATTATGCACTTTTCCAAGAATGTAAGGTTATTTTTATTGCGACAGGAGCAAAGGTCGTGTTACCTGTCCTTCAGGAATTAGCCCCTCATTTTTCCAACGAAAGTCTATTGATTTCTGTTGCAACAGGTCATACCATAGAAGAAGCACAAATGGCCCTTGGCAATAAAGAAGCCAAAGTTGTTCATGCCATTCCTAATACACCAGTTAGCGTGAATCAAGGCGTGATTGGCGTAGCCTTGGCACCAACAATTGAAGGCCAAACGAAGGAACTGGTAATGGAACTTCTTGCTACTTTAGGGTTAGTCAAAGAAATTCGTGAAGCGCAACTGGAAACTTTTGGTACTGTGGCTGGTTGCAGTCCAGCTTTTGTTGATATCTTTATGGAAGCATTGGGAGATGCAGCAGTCTTAGAAGGGTTACCAAGAGACTTATCTTATGAAATTGTCGCTCAAATGATAAAAGGAACGGCGACCTTAGCCTTAGACACGAAAAAACACCCAGGAGCATTGAAAGATGAAGTGACTTCTCCAGGAGGAAGTACGATTCGCGGTGTCGTAGCTCTAGAAAAAAATGGCTTCCGTTATGCCGTGATGGATGCAGTTCAGCAAGCCAACCACGAATAGATGAAGAAAGTTGGAAAATCGACAAGTTTGTCATTTTTCCAACTTTCTTTGTGCCATATTTTTCGTAGGAAAGAACAATCGCAGTTCTTATTTTAAAAAACTCTGTGTTATAATGAGTGCAAAGTGAGGCGACTATAATGAAACAAATGGAAGAAATCAAACAAGTAAGTCAATTATATAAAGTATTAAGTGATCCAACACGTTTAAGAATTTTGCTACTTTTAAAAGAAGGCGAGCATAATGTAACGGCGATTAGTGAACAATTGGGAATGGAACAGTCCGCCGTTTCTCATCAACTAAAATTATTAAGAGATAGCCGGGTTGTCAAGGCACGTCGCGAAGGAAAAACGATTTTTTATACATTAGATGATCATCATGTAATAGATATTTTAAATCAGACCTTTGAGCATATTGAACACCGATAAAAAGTAGGAAAAAATAGCGTAACTAGAATAGCGCTGTTGATGGAGGTAAAAATGAAGGATACCTTAAAGACCGGGTTACTAGGATTAGGGACTGTAGGCACTGGCGTTTTAACTCTCTTGAAAGAACATCAAGAGAAAATTTCACAAGTGACAGGAATGAATGTAGTCATTGAAAAAGCATTTGTCCGAAATCTTGAAACGAAACAAGCGCAAGCGGAAGAATACGGTCTTTCTTTAACAACTTCAATTGATGATATTTTAGAAGATAAAGAGATTCAAATCGTTGTGGAATTAATGGGAACCATTGAACCAGCCAAAACGTATATCATGAAAGCTTTAGAAAATGGTAAACATATTGTGACTGCTAATAAAGATTTGCTGGCGCAACATGGGAGTGAATTAGTAGCGTTAGCCCAAAAACATCATTGTGATTTATATTATGAAGCAAGTGTTGCTGGCGGGATTCCTATTTTAAGAACAATTGCTAATAGCTTAGCGGCAGACAATATTCAAAAAGTTTTAGGAATTGTTAACGGTACGACGAATTATATGCTTACGCAAATGGTTTCTGCTGATAAAAGTTATGAAGAAGCTTTAGCAGAAGCGCAAGCGTTGGGATTTGCTGAAGCGGATCCGACAAATGATGTCGATGGAATCGATGCAGCCTATAAAATGGTTATTTTAAGTCAATTTGCTTTTGGGATGAATGTTTCATTACCACAAGTTGATATTCGTGGAATTCGCGGATTGTCTTTAGATGATGTCGCTATGGCTAAACAACTGGGGTATGAAATCAAATTGATTGGCTCTGCTGAACAAAATGAGAATAGTATCTCGGTGGAAGTGGCGCCTATGCTAGTCAATCAAAAGCACCCTATTGCATCTGTTCGGAATGAGTACAATGCAGTATTTATAAAAAGTGCAGGCGTGGGGGAATCAATGTATTACGGTCCAGGAGCTGGCGCTAAACCGACAGCAACCAGTGTGGTCAGTGATTTAATTACGATTGCTAAAAACATTCGCTTGGCAACGACTGGCCATATGTTCAATTCGTATCAACATAAAACCCAATTGACGAGTTCCGAAAATGTATTTGGGCAGTACTATTTTTCATTAGATGTTCCAGATACACCAGGACAATTTTTGCAGTTGACGCAATTAATGACTAAAGCAGAAGTCAGCTTTGATCAATTAGTTCAACAGAAATCAGATGGACAGCGAGCAAGAATTGTTGCCATTACACACCAGATATCAAAAGCACAAATGCAACAAGTTGTGACAGCTATTCAAAATACGGAAGCCTTTCAGTTATTGAATGTAATGAAGGTTATAGGAGATGAGTAAACATGTATGAAGGTTTGTTAAAACAGTATCAAGCGTATTTGCCCGTAACAGAAAAAACACCAATGATTTCTTTAGCCGAAGGAAATACGCCACTGATTCCTTTACCTAATTTATCCAAAGAATTAGGTATTCAATTATATGGAAAATACGAAGGCTTAAATCCCACTGGCTCATTCAAAGATCGCGGGATGGTGATGGCTGTAGCAAAAGCGGTAGAAGAAGGTGCCAAAGCGATTGTTTGTGCTTCTACAGGAAATACTAGTGCCGCCGCTGCTGCGTATGCCACAAGAGCAGGTATTAAAGCGTATGTAGTGATTCCAGAAGGGAAAATCGCACTGGGAAAATTGGCGCAAGCTATTATGTATGGGGCAGACATTATTTCGATTCCAGGTAACTTTGATGAAGCATTAAAAGCGGTGCGAGAGATTGCGAAAACTGAGGCAGTTGCGCTAGTTAATTCAGTGAATCCTTATCGCTTAGAAGGGCAAAAGACAGCAGCTTTTGAAGTTTGTGAACAATTAGGTCAAGCGCCCGATGTCTTAGCGATTCCAGTTGGAAATGCCGGCAATATTTCCGCTTACTGGAAAGGCTTTAAAGAATGGCATGAAAAACAAGGAACAACTTTACCAAGAATGCATGGTTTTGAAGCAGAAGGTGCCGCAGCGATCGTGAAAGGCCAAGTGATTGAGCAACCTGAAACCGTGGCAACAGCGATCCGGATTGGAAATCCTGCTAGTTGGCAACTAGCAGAACAGGCACGGGATGAATCCGGTGGTTTCATTGATGCCGTGACAGATCAAGAAATTTTAACGGCTTACCGAAAAATTGCTGCTCAAGATGGGGTTTTCATTGAACCTGGTTCGGCTGCTTCATTAGCTGGAGTTATTCAACATGTTAAAAGCGGTAAAATCAAAGCAGGTGAAACCGTCGTGGCAGTCTTTACTGGTAACGGACTGAAAGATCCTGATACAGCAATGGAGACAGAAGTAGCTATTTCAAAAATGAGTGACGTGGAAGAAATGCGTCTGCACTTACGAAAAGGAGTCGCAACACTATGAAAATAAGAGTACCTGCCACTAGTGCCAACTTAGGACCTGGCTTTGATTCATGTGGCATTGCATTATCCGCTTATTTAACAATCAACGTTTTAGGTGAAAGTGAATTTTGGGAAATTCAACATACTATGGGAGAAGAGATTCCTACTAATGAAGAGAATTTATTAATTCAAACGGCATTGAAAATTGCACCAGAATTAACACCAAAAGTTATTCGGATGGTTTCTGACATTCCCCTTGCAAGAGGACTAGGCAGTAGCTCAAGTGTGATTGTAGCAGGCATTGAATTAGCTAACCGACTAGCACATTTAAATTTGTCCCCTAAAGAAAAAGTTCGTTTGGCCACAGAGATGGAAGGACATCCGGATAATGTGGCCCCAGCTATTTTAGGAGATTTCGTGGTGGCTAGCCATGTAGAAAACCAAGTCTACCATGTCAAACATCACTTTCCAATGTGTGATGTCATTGCATTTATTCCAGAGGAACCATTATTTACCGAAAAAAGTCGCGCTGTTTTGCCCGAAAAATTGACTTATAAAGAAGCGGTCGCGGCCAGCTCAATTGCCAATGTTATGATTGCCGCAATTTTAAACGGAGATTTACCTTTAGCAGGCAAAATGATGGAACAAGATAAATGGCATGAAACGTATCGTCGTTCATTGGTTCCTCACTTAAAAGAAATTCGTCGTTTAACTCAGCAAAAAGGTGCTTATGGCTCTTTCTTAAGCGGTGCTGGTCCAACTGTGCTAATCTTGTCGCCAGAAGAACGAACCAACGAAATTGTTCAAAGTTTGGAGAAATTATCTACCAAAGCGAGCATCCAAATTTTCAATATTGATCAAGAAGGCGTTCAAGTCTTTTAAAAAAACGAGAAAAAATCACTAGTGATTTTTTCTCGTTTTTTTTAATCCTCGGATGTTTCCGTGGAATAATAACTATGATCTTCTAAGTTCAAAGCATTAAGAATCATTGAGGCAGTTTCTTCAATTGAAAGAGAAGCGACATCAATAACGATACAACCTAATTTTTGATAAAGATCATTAGCAAAAGCCAGTTCTCGCCGAATTTTTTCAATATCTGAATAAGAAGTATTTTCAGGCAATCCATATGCGCGCATTCGTTCTTTACGAATCCCGTTTAAAACATTGGGATCGTTGGTTAAGCCAACAATTTTTTTAGGGTCCATTTCGAATAATTGTTTCGGTAAATGTGCTTCAGGAATTAGTGGCAAATTAGCAACTTTTAAGTTCTTGTTGGCTAAAAAGAGACTTAGCGGTGTTTTAGAAGTTCGGGAAACACCAAGAAGTAACACATCCGCTTCTAAAAAGCCTCGTGGGTCCTTGCCATCGTCATATTTGACAGCAAATTCCATTGCTTCAATTCGTTTAAAATAATTTTCATTCAGATGATGTAAGGCACCTGGTTCCCGCATAGGTGCGACACCTGTTAATCGTTCGATTTCCGCAACAGGTGGTGTCAAAATGTCAAAATGGAACAATTGATGCTCATTGAAAAATTGATTAGCAATCGCCACGAGATGATCATTAATGATAGTATGCAGTACCATGGCCTCTGCTTTTTTGGCATCTTCTAACGCTTGCACCAGTTTATCTTCGTCTTTAACGAATGTTCGTCTAATCAAAGTAAAATCAACAGTGGGGTACTGGGCCATTGAAGCAGCCGCCAATTTTGAAGCGGTCTCGCCAGCAGAATCTGAGATGACAAAAATCGTCACACATTTTTTTTCTTCAGAAATAGTCATAGAGGGTAAGTCCTTTCTTGCATTTTTAATAATTTTATTATACCATAAGTCCAGAATCTATTTCGTAATGATTCTGATTTAGGTTGGTGAGGGAGGAAATGGCGATGGCACCAGTAAAAACCAATATTGAACAAGCCTTAGAAACCATGAAAGCCAGTGGATTAAAATATACTAAAAAACGAGAATTACTGATGAGCTATTTGATTAAGCGAAATCGGTATGTTTCTGCACGTGAAGTGTATGAATTTATGAATGAAACCTTTAAAGGAGTCAGTTATGATACGGTTTATCGTAACTTGCATGACTTTGAGCGCTTAGAATTGCTGGAAAAAACAGAATTAAATGGCGAGCAAAAGTTTCGCTTCCGTTGTTGCCAAGAGGTGGAACATCATCATCACTTTATTTGTACGGTTTGTGGCAAAACGGAAGAAATTCACATGTGTCCGATGAATTTTTTTGAAGAACAGTTAAAAGGTTGTTCAATTGAAGGACATCGCTTTGAAATACTTGGTCGTTGTGCCGATTGTTGCGAAAAATAGCGAATAAGACGAAAAATCAAACAAAAATTTCGTATTTTATCAGTAGAGTGGTTGACGGTTATTTATGCTTTAGCTATAATATAACAAGGACAGTATTTTAATTTGTGGGTTTTTCCCACAAATAAGAAAAACGGTTACTTTTTAAGCTCGGAGGGAGGGAATAACATGTCAAAAACAGTCGTTCGTAAAAACGAATCTCTTGATGATGCTCTTCGTCGCTTCAAACGTTCCGTTTCAAAAGCGGGTACTTTACAAGAATCACGTAAACGTGAATTCTACGAAAAACCAAGTGTAAAGCGTAAGAAAAAATCTGAAGCAGCTAGAAAACGTAAAAAATTCTAGTTTTGAATGAATTGGAGTTGGTGGTATGTCATTGCTAACCACATTGAATGACGACATTAAAACAGCGATGAAAGCTAAAGACAAAGAAACTTTAGCCGTACTTCGTATGTTAAAGACTGCCATTCAAAATGATCAGATTAAAGCGGGCCGTGAATTGAACGGAGAAGAAGAACTCACTGTATTGTCTCGTGAGATGAAACAGAGAAAAGATTCTTTATCAGAGTTTGAAAAGGCGGGACGCGACGATCTTGTTGAAAAAGTAAAAGTTGAAATAGCAATTGTTGAAAAATATATGCCTCAACAACTAACGGAGGAAGAAATTCGTCAACTAGTTCAAGAGGTAATGACGCAAACTGGCGCCACTTCACCAAAAGATTTTGGTAAAGTGATGGGCGCTATGATGCCGAAAGTCAAAGGCAAAGCCGATGGCAACCAAGTTAACGCAATTGTGAAAGAATTATTACAAGAAAACTAAGAGCGTTATCGAAACTAGGACAGGATACTGTCCTAGTTTTTTTATACAAAGAGAAAACCGGTAGCTTTTTACGGTTTTCTCTTTTTTGACTTTCAAAGTCAAATCAGGTACGACTTCTTTTTAAACAGATAAGAATGTGGTATCATTGTAAAGGACTATATAATAAAGGAGATGGACGTTTTTTGACAGATAATCAGTCAAAATCTTTGGAATTAATACTTACTGATTCTGATGATGCACACATGCTTTTAGGAACACATGATAAACATATCAAATTTTTAGAAGAGAATACCCACGTAACGATTAATAGTCGTGGCGAAGTTATTCAGTTAATTGGCGAATCATCAGAGGTAGAGTTAGTCGCTTCCGTGTTAAGAGCGCTACAAACATTAATTCAACGAGGCATCAAAGTGCATACGCCAGATGTCGTTTCTGCTTTAAAAATGGCCAAAGCTGGAAATTTAGAGGCGTTTATTGCCATGTATGAAGAAGAAATTATGAAGGACCATCATGGTCGGGCCATCCGAATTAAGAATGTTGGTCAAAAAAAATATATCGATGCAGTTAAAACTCATGACGTCATTTTCGGGGTGGGACCTGCGGGGACAGGGAAAACCTTTTTAGCCGTGGTGATGGCAGTAGCAGCTTTAAAAAAAGGTGAAGTACAAAAAATTATTTTAACTCGTCCAGCAGTGGAAGCTGGCGAAAGCTTGGGCTTTTTACCAGGTGACTTAAAAGAAAAAGTCGATCCTTATTTACGTCCAGTTTACGATGCCTTGTATCAAATTTTTGGTATGGATCATACAAATCGTTTAATGGAACGCGGCGTTATTGAAATAGCCCCGCTTGCTTATATGCGTGGTCGTACATTGGATGATGCTTTTGTCATTTTAGATGAAGCACAAAATACCACGGTTGCCCAAATGAAAATGTTTTTAACTCGTTTAGGGTTTAGTTCAAAAATGATTGTTAATGGAGATACTAGTCAGATTGACTTGCCACGTGGTGTAACAAGTGGTTTAGTTAACGCCGAGCGTACGTTAAAAGACATTGAAAAAATTGCCTTTGTAAATTTTGAAGCCAGTGACGTTGTGCGTCATCCGGTTGTAGCGCAAATTATTCAAGCCTATGAAAAAGAACAACAAAAGCATTCCTAAGCAGTTAGGGAAGGAGTGAAAGTACCTTTTGAAAAAAGTACTTACAAAGTTAGGGGATCGTTTAGGTAAAGCCTATTTACCTATTTTATTAGCCGTTTTTTCTCTTCTTTTATTTATGATTATGTTTGGC
The DNA here is from genome assembly GCF_001811595.1 of Enterococcus sp. HMSC078F03. Lineage (NCBI taxonomy): Bacteria > Bacillati > Bacillota > Bacilli > Lactobacillales > Enterococcaceae > Enterococcus > Enterococcus sp. HMSC078F03. The sequence goes on from NZ_KV805602.1 coordinate 290,727, forward strand.
AGTGTCCATCAGAAAAGAGTAGAAATTAAAGAAGGTCAACTGGCCGAGAAAACTATTCGTGCAAATAAAAATATCGAGAATACCTACGAAACAGAACAAAGAAAAAAATTGGCAGCAGAAGCTGTCACACCCGAATATATTTATCAAGAAGATACGGCATCTGTCCAACATAATCGTATTGATAAATTATTTAAATTGATTGATTCTGCGAATGAAAAAGTAGACAAAGAGTACAGCAATAAGCAAGCAAAGGCCAAAAAGGAAGAAACGATTCCTGCGCCGACCGTGGAAGAACGAGTAGCTAGCTTAAAGTCATTGTTTGAATCTTTACCGCAAGATGAAGTTACGTTTTATCAAAGTTTTCCTAATGTTTTTTATCAAACAATCTTTACATTAACCTCTGAGCAATTAGATAAGGTTCGTTCAGAAAGTTTGATGTTGGTGGATGATGCGATGCAAAATCACGTTCGAGAATCTGATTTGGATAAAATTCGCCAAGAAGCTAACGGTAAAATTCAATACTTAGACATTACGAGTACCATGCAACAAGTCATTCGTTACATTGTTAACCAAGGGATTGTGGTAAACGATATTGCCAATGAAAAACGAACAGAAGAGCTACGCCAAAAAGCGATGAATGCTGTTCAACCCGCAATGATTTATCAAGGCGAAATTATTGTTCGTGAAGGTACTCAAATTGATGCAAAAGCGGTCGAAAAACTTGAGTTACTAGGAATGACTAGTCAAAATACGTCTATTTTTCCGATGGTGGCATTAGCACTAGCTATTTTACTTCAAGTTGAAGTGTTGATTTTCTTTACAAAACAAGTGACTGAGCCTTCGCGACAACGCTCGTTTATTATCTTTTACACGGGTGCTATGCTAATCAGTGTTATTTTAATGAAATTCTTCCAGATTTTCCAAACAGAGCAGTTGATGTATATTCCCTTGTTCTATCCAGCAGCCTTTGCACCGCTAATTCTAAATCATTTTGTGAATCGTCGTTCAGGGATAATCGCTGCCATTTTCCAAGTCGTTTTTGCGTTATTTATCTTTTATAATTCTATTGGCACAAACTCGTTGACGGTTATTCTGATTATGTACTTATTCTCAGGATTTCTAGCAACAGTTGTTAAACGAAAACGGATGAGTGAGCAAGTTTTCCCAGCTTTAATGTGGGTAGTGGTCTTTCCTGTTTTCATGGCGGTTGTCTTAATGATTTATCAAGGGATGAGTTTAACAGATGGTAAAACGTGGACAGCTTTAATTTGTGCAAGTGCAGGAACGGTACTTTCATTTTTAGCAACAATGGGCTTGCATCCATATATCGAATTATTAGTGACCGATGATAGTATGATTGTCTTGAATGAATTAAGTAATCCGAACCATCCGTTGTTAAAACAACTGTTAGAAGAAGCGCCAGGTACCTATCATCATAGCATGATGGTGGCTAGTTTGAGCGCTAACGCTGTTGCTGAGATTGGCGGGCGGTCGCTATTAACACGAGTTGCTTGTTATTACCATGACATTGGCAAAATTAAACACGCCAATTTCTTTGTGGAAAACTTACCTGCTGGTGCAGAAAATCCACATAACTTTTTATTACCAGAAGATAGTAAACAAATTATTTTTGGCCACGTAATTGATGGCGCCAAAATTTTAGAAGAGTACAATATGCCGCAAATGGTGATTGACATTTGTCGTCAACATCATGGCACAACATTGATGAAATTTTTCTATGTGAAAGCAAAAGAACGCAATCCTGAAATTAAAGAATCCGACTTCCGTTATCCTGGGCCACGTCCACAAACACGAGAAGCAGGGATTGTGAGTATTGCTGATACTTGTGAGGCTGCTGTGCGGGCGATGGATCATCCCACCAACGAAAAAATTCAAGCCTTTGTGCATAATGTGATTCAAGATAGAATTTCAGATGGCCAATTAGATGAATGCGGGTTAACGATGAAAGAGATTCGCATCATTGAAAAATCATTAATTAATGGATTGTGCAGTACCTTCCATTCACGGATTAAGTATCCAAAAATGAAAGCTGAAGCAGAAGAAATGAAAGATGAACAAGAAAAGAGAGATGACTAATGGATATTACTTTCATTGATGAAACCGAGAAAGTACCAACAGAAGAAATCAAAGAAATCGAAAACTTGCTGCAATTTGCAGCGGGTTTTCTAGAAATTGCCGAAGATACGGAGATGTCGGTGACTTTTACAGATAACGCAGGTATCCAAGTGATTAATCGTGACTATCGGGGCAAAGATATGCCTACAGATGTCATCAGTTTTGCTTTAGAGGATGAAGGGGAAGACGAATTGCCAATTATTTTTGATGATGAAGAGTTGGCAGAGCTACCACGGAATCTAGGTGATTTAATTATTTCAACAGAGCGAGCAGCAGAACAAGCAGTTGAATATGGGCACACATTGGAGCGAGAAATGGGCTTTTTGGCAGTACATGGCTTTTTACATTTGAATGGGTACGATCATATGGAACCTGAAGATGAAAAAGAAATGTTTGGTTTACAGAAAGAGATTTTAGATGCGTATGGCCTTAAAAGATGAGCAAACAGGAAAGAATAAACATTTTATTAATTCATTAGAATTTGCCTGGCAAGGAATCAAAACAGTTTTTCGAGAAGAACGTAATATGCGCAAACATGTGGCGTTTGGTGTCACGGCCATTGTGTTTGGTTTCTTGTTTTCCTTAACACTTGCTGAATGGCTGTGGTTGTTATTGGCTGTTTTTCTTGTCTGGTTGGCAGAAATTATCAACACAATTTTTGAAAATGTCGTAGATATGTTTACGGATTTTCACTTTCATCCAATCGGAAAAAAAGTTAAAGACATGGCCGCAGGAGCTGTTTTATTAACAGCCGGTTTCGCAGTGCTAGTAGGACTAATTCTATTTGTACCAAAAATTTTACAAATCATTCAAATGTGGAAATAAGAGGAGAAATACAATGACAACTGAACATAAATCTGGTTTTGTAGCCATTGTCGGCAGACCAAATGTTGGAAAATCAACATTGTTAAATCGAATTGTCGGCCAAAAAATTGCAATTATGAGTGACAAAGCACAAACAACTCGTAATAAGATTCAAGGAATTTATACAATTCCTGAAGCACAAATTGTTTTTATCGATACTCCAGGGATTCACAAACCTAAACACCGCTTAGGCGATTTCATGGTGGAAAGTGCCTATAATGCGATGCGTGAAGTAGATGCTACTTTATTCATGGTAAGTGCTGATCAAAAACGCGGGAAAGGTGACGACTTTATTATTGAACGATTGAAAAATAATAATAGTCCAGTCTACTTGATTATTAATAAAATTGACAAAGTCCATCCAGATGATTTATTGAGTATTATTGAAGACTATTCGAAACAAATGGACTTTAAAGAAATTATTCCCATTTCTGCCACTGAAGGAAATAATTTTGAGCATTTGATGGATGTTCTCGTTGAGCAAATGCCAGAAGGACCACAATATTTCCCTGATGACCAAATTACGGATCATCCAGAATATTTTATCGTTTCTGAATTAATTCGTGAAAAGGTGTTACTTTTAACAAGAGATGAGATTCCTCATTCTGTCGCTGTCGTTGTGGACTCAATGAAACGGGATGAAAACGATAAAGTCCATGTCCAAGCAACCATTATTGTGGAACGGGACAGTCAAAAAGGTATCATTATTGGCAAAGGCGGAAAAATGCTGAAACAAATTGGTACCAAGGCGCGTCAAGATATTGAATATTTATTAGATGACAAAGTGTATTTGGAGCTGTGGGTAAAAGTCCAAAAAGACTGGCGTGACAAAAAAATCTATTTACAAGATTTTGGTTATCGCAAAGAAGAATATTAAGAAAGTAGTGTTTGGGAAGCGAGTGTATAAACGAACTTTCCAAACACTACACTAATTTACATAAGAAATGGAAGTGAATTGAATGGCATTAGGGGAGACCAAAGGCATTATTTTATTTACGAAGGATTTTAAAGAGAAGGATAAACTCGTCAAAATTTTTACAGAATCCTATGGAAAATTGATGTTTTTTGTGAAAGGCGCGCATCGAAAAAATAATCCTCTTTTGCCAGCGATTCTGCCATTTACAGAAGCCGTCTACATCGGAAATTTTAGAGAAGAAGGCTTATCTTTTCTCAATAGCAGCAAAGAAGTTCAACCTTTTCGAAACATTCAACAAGACATATTTATTAACGCATATGGAACATATATTTTAAACTTAGTCGATGCAGCAATTGAAGATCAGCACTATGATCCGAACTTATTTCAATTTACCCACATGGCATTATCCGCTTTAAATGAGCAAAAAGATCCGGAAATCATTACAAATATTTTTGAAATTCAATTGTTAGAACGGTTTGGTGTACGACCAGAATGGCATCATTGTGTGGCTTGTGGCGAAACACAAGGGAAATTTGACTACTCTTCAAAGTATAGCGGTGTGCTTTGTGAAAAACATTGGCATTTAGATGAACAGCGCTACCATGCAGATCCTAGAGCAATTCATTTTATTCGCTTATTTGCGCAAGTCTCCTATGAAAAAGTCCAAAACATTCAAGTAAAAGAAGAAACTAAGAAGAGTATTCGAGAAACGATTGATATGTTATACGATGAATATGTTGGTTTGCACTTAAAAAGTAAAAAATTTATTGATCAAATGAAAACGTGGGAAAATACGTTAAAAATTCCGCCACGAAAGAAGGAAGAAAAATAAACATAAACAAGCAGACGTTTTTCTAAAAAAAATTTGACAACTTCCCTCAGACACCGTATTATGATAGAGAAGTTAAATACGTACGAAGAAAAAGAGAAGTAAAAAGAACCCTCTGTTAAGCGAATCTGGGAGAGTGGGAGCCAGAAACACGGAACTTTTGAAAGGCACTTTGGAGTACGACAAACGAAGCTGCCGATGAACACATCGGAAGTAGGGTGGAACCGCGATAATTATTCGTCCCTATGTCTATTAATAGGCATGGGGACTTTTTGCATGTTCCTCACTGCGACTGACACAAAGTGTCAGAGCAGATGTGGAACAGCACAAGGTGACCAAAGGGAACGTTGTAACCGAATAAAAAAAAGCAAACAGTTAACACCAAAAGAAAAAATAGTAACGTTTATTCAAAAAAGCTCAATTGGCGCAAAGGCGACAGAGTAGATGATGAACAGCATAAAAATTATCCCATTCTACAAAATTGTTTCTCTGTAGCCCTTTTTAAATTTACATTCCCGAAGCAAAGCCAATCCCTATGTCTATAAAAAATATTCCAAGGAGGAAAACAATGAAAAACAAGTTAACCGTACAAGAAATGATTTTAACCTTACAAAAATTTTGGTCATCTAATGGCTGTATGTTAATGCAAGCCTATGATACAGAAAAGGGAGCCGGCACCATGAGTCCTTACACGTTTTTACGTGCCATTGGACCTGAACCATGGAATGCTGCCTACGTAGAACCTTCTCGTCGTCCAGCTGATGGACGCTATGGTGAAAATCCGAACCGTCTATACCAACATCATCAATTCCAAGTTGTAATGAAGCCTTCTCCTGAAAATATCCAAGAACTTTATCTAGAAAGTTTGAAATTATTAGGAATTGATCCATTAGAACATGACATTCGTTTTGTAGAAGATAACTGGGAAAATCCTTCAATGGGCTGTGCTGGTTTAGGTTGGGAAGTTTGGTTAGATGGCATGGAAATTACCCAATTTACGTATTTCCAACAAGTTGGCGGCTTACAATGTCATCCTGTCACTTCTGAAATTACTTACGGGTTAGAACGCTTGGCATCATATATCCAAGAAGTCGAAAGTGTCTATGATCTAGAATGGACACAAGGCGTTAAATATGGTGAAATTTTTGTGCAACCTGAATATGAACATTCAAAATATTCCTTTGAAATTAGTAACCAAGAAATGCTTTTAGAAAACTTTGACAAATTTGAAAAAGAAGCTAAACGCTGTATTGAAGAAAGTTTAGTTCATCCAGCCTATGATTATATTTTAAAATGTAGCCATACATTCAATTTATTAGATGCTCGCGGTGCTGTCTCTGTAACGGAACGTGCAGGATATTTAGCCCGCATTCGGAATATGGCTCGTTCCGTAGCGAAAATTTTTGTGGCTGAACGTGAAAAATTAGGGTTCCCATTATTAAATAAAGACCAACACGTATCCAAGGAGGCAGAATAACATGGCAAAAGATTTATTATTAGAAATTGGCTTAGAAGAAATGCCCGCACATGTTGTCACACCAAGCCGTATCCAACTTGAAGAAAAAGTAATCAAATTTTTAGATGAACATCATTTAGACTATGAAACAGTGCAATCCTTTGCCACACCTCGTCGTTTAGCCGTGAAAGTAACTGCGATTCCTGAAAAACAAGCGGATGTTGAAGAAGAAGTAAAAGGTCCAGCGAAAAAGATTGCTTTAGATGCTGAAGGAAATTGGTCAAAAGCTGCACAAGGTTTTGTACGCGGCCAAGGAGTTACAACTGAGGACATTGTTTTCAAAGAATTAAATGGTGTCGAATATGTCTATGTGACGAAGTTTACCAAAGGCCAAAGTGCCAAAGAGGTATTAACAAAATTAAATGACGTGATTACAAGTCTAACTTTCCCGGTAACAATGCACTGGGCAAACTATGATTTCGAATATATTCGTCCAATTCACTGGATTGTGGCACTACTTGATGATGAAGTAATTCCTTTCAAAGTGTTAGACGTGACAACAGGGCAAACTTCTCGTGGCCACCGTTTCTTGGGAGACGATGTGACGTTCCAACATGCTAATGAATATGAAGCAAAATTAAAAGAACAATTTGTAGTGGTTCAACCGAATGAACGGAAACAAATGATTGTTGATCAAGCGAACGCTCTCGCTGCAGAAAAAAATTGGCAGTTAGCTTTAGATGAAGAGTTATTGGAAGAAGTTACGAATTTAGTGGAATATCCAACTGCATTTGTAGGCAGTTTTGATGAAAAATATTTATCTGTTCCAGATGAAGTATTAGTGACTTCTATGAAAGAACACCAACGTTACTTTGAAGTTCGTAACGACCAAGGCTTATTAATGCCGCATTTTATCGCTGTTCGCAATGGGGATAATGTTCACCTTGAAAACGTGATTAAAGGAAATGAAAAAGTGTTAATTGCTCGTTTAGAAGATGCAGAATTCTTTTATAATGAAGATAAAAAATTAACGATTGAAGCATGTGTTGAAAAACTAAAAAATGTGACTTTCCATGAAAAGATTGGCTCAATTTATGAAAAAATGCAACGGGTTGCTTTAATTGCACAAATCATTGGTCGAAAAGTTGGCTTATCTGAGGAGGAATTGGAAGATTTAAAACGTGCCTCTGAAATTTATAAATTTGACTTAGTAACAAATATGGTTGGTGAATTCCCAGAATTACAAGGAATTATGGGAGAAAAATATGCCTTATTACAAGGCGAAAAACCAGCCGTAGCAACGGCGATTCGAGAACATTATCTACCAACTTCCAGTGAAGGTGAATTGCCAGAAACAGCAATCGGGGCTGTTTTAGCCTTAGCCGATAAGCTTGACAGCGTCTTTTCATTCTTCTCAGTTGGTATGATTCCAACAGGTTCTAACGATCCTTATGCACTTCGTCGTCAAACCTATGGCGTTATCCGAATTATTGAAGATAAAGGCTGGACCTTCCCATTAGTTCAATTACAAACAGAAGTTGATGAAGCAGTGAATCAAGATGTTGAGAAATATGGCGTTTTACTAAACGAAGGACAAGCAGAAGTCGTTGAATTTGTGAAAGCTCGCTTACGTCAATTATTAATGACGAAAAATGTTCGCCATGACATTATCGATGCAGTGGTGTCTGCTGAGCAAGCCGATTTATCGAAATTATTTGCTTCAGCGAATATTTTAAAAAGCCGTTTTGAAGATCAAGATTTTAAACCATCAATGGAAGCCTTAACGCGTGTTATTAATTTAGCGAAAAAAGGTCAAGAACTTTTAGGTGATACTGAAGAAGGGATTGATCCAAGTCTGTTTGAAAATAAGGCAGAAAAAGAACTGTATCAAGCAGTTAACGATTTATCTGAAGCATTTGCGACACGCACGATTGCAGAAAACTATGAAGCACTAGTAAATCTACGTCCGTTAATTGATGCGTACTTCAATGAAACGATGGTTATGGTTGAGGATGAAAAAGTCAAACAAAACCGATTAAAACAATTAATGCAAATTGCTAAAATGGCGTTATCAATTGCTAGCTTAGATTTATTAATTGTAAAATAAAAAGCGCTGCTTTTCGACCGCTATGGAGGAACCGACAGCATGCTAGAAACAACATTTGAACAAATTTTAACACAATTATCAAAGCCAGCTGTTCGTGCGCTAACGAATGAAAAAATCGACAGTGTGGATGAACTCTATGCACGAGGCCGAAAAGCGTTACTTTCGTTGCATGGCTTTGGTCCAAAGTCTATTCGAACTATTGAAGAGATAACTGGGAAAGAATTGAAGTAAAAAAAGGATCGCCGTTTAGAGGCGATCCTTTTTTTATTTACGTTTTTGTTTTCCAGCATTGCGACCTTTATTGCCGTTTGCTTTTGGTTGGTTCGTTTTTTGCGTTGCTTTGTTTGTTTCTTTTGGTGTCACATCCTTAATAGGAGTAACCACTTGTTTTGGTGGGTTATTTTTCAATTCTTCTTGTACTTGTTTTTTAATTCTTGGACGTAAGAGGATATTTGTGATGGCAGATTGAATACATGTGAAAATACCACCAACTACCCAGTAAAGCGCTACGCCTGCAGGTGAGCTAAAGGACATGAAAACAATCATTAATGGTGAAACAATCAGCATTGATTTCATTGTTTTCTTTTGTTCTTCAGGAATACCAATCATTGAAATATAACCTTGAGCTAAATAGGCTAAACCAGCTAATGCCACTAAAATCATATTTGGTTGCCCTAAATTCATTCCTAAGAAGCTTGCCGTGGCAATACCTTTTGTATAACGAGCAGCAAAGAACAGAGAAGAGAAAATAGGCATTTGAATTAATAAAGGCAAACAACCAATTCCGCCAACCATACTCACATTGTTTTCTTTATAAATCTTTTGTAGTTCTGCTTGTGCGGCCATTTGCTCTTCACGCGTACTTGCTTGTTTCATTTTTGCTTGTGCAACATCCACTTGGGGTTTGATTGCTTGCATTTTTTCCGTTTGGATAAAGCTTTTTTTCGATTGATGTAAGCCTAACGGTAAAATAATGATCCGTACAATAATGGTGATAAAAATAATCGCCCAACCATAGTTCCAATTAAAGTTATCGACAAGATAAGTAATTGCATTACTCATCGGTAAAACAAGGAAGTTATAGACAAAACCTTCACCAGTTGGTTGTCCATCTGCTCCTGTTTTCACACAGCCTGATAAAAACATTACTAAAAATAGTAAGCCAGAGCCGTAAAGCCATCGGTTTAATTTACGCATGTAATTCGGTCCTTTTCTAAAAAATTTTTACATGGTTAACTATACTTGAAACAGCGCTCTTTTTCAATCAAAATCGAAAAGAAGCTCTTACAAAAATCAATAAAAAGCAGGAACTACTTGCTGTTCAAGGCTTCTTTCCAAAGAAATCAATCGTTAGAAAGTAAGTTTATTGAATCACTTTAAATTGTTCCGTTTCTTCTAACAAAGGGTCTTCTTGAATATCAACATACGTTACACGTCCCGCTGGACTGGGGGAATCTTTGATTTTTTTGATAAATGTTTCCATTATGTCTTCAGGTGCAATTGCTGTGATTGAAACGGACCCGTCGTCTTCGTTCTTCACCGAACCAGTGACACCTAATTGATCTGCCACCATTTTTGTCATGTAGCGGAAGCCAACACCTTGGACACGTCCTTGTACATTCATTCTTAGTTTTTCCATGAGAGACACTTCCTTTGCTTTTTTCTTTATGATAGCGATTTTTCTTGGTTCTAGCAAGTATCCAAGCAAGCTAGAAGCATGCTATAATACAAAGGCGAGGTGACTTATGAAAGAAATTACATCAACGAAAAATAACCAATTAAAAGAATGGAAAAAATTACACAAAAAGAAGTACCGAGAAGAACTGAACCAATATATAATAGAAGGATTTCATTTAGTTGAAGAAGCTGTGAAGGCCAATGCCGATGTCCAGTGGATTTTGTTTAACCAAAGAGGTCAACAAGAATGGGGAACTTGGTTAGCTGAACAAGAAACAGAAAAATTAATTTTTGTAAGTGATGAGGTTTTAAATAGCTTGTCGGAGTTGCCAACTTCACAAGGGATTTTGGCAATTGTCACCTTGGAAACGCAACAAGAGCAGTCGCTTTCTTTTAAAGGTGGTTGGTTACTTTTAGATAATATCCAAGACCCTGGTAATGTTGGTACGATGATTCGCACAGCTGATGCAGCAGGTTTAGCAGGCGTGATTTTAGGTAAGGGCACAGCAGATATTTACAATACAAAAGTGTTGCGCTCAATGCAGGGAAGCCACTATCATTTACCAGTTCTCCAACGAGAGTTGACTGAAGTGGTTCAGGCATTCAAGAAGCAAGGTCTACCAGTTTTCGGTACAGAACTAAATGAAGCTGCGATTGCTTATTATGAACAAGAGGCAGTGGAAAATTATGCGTTGATTTTAGGCAATGAAGGTAGCGGGGTTTCGCCAGAATTGTTAGCAGAAACCACGAAAAATCTTTATATTCCAATGAAAGGTCAAGCGGAATCATTGAATGTCGCTATCGCAGCAGGCGTGTTAATGTTTTATTTTGAAAATAATCAATAACAGAAACGAGTGTCAAAAAATGCTGACTATCAAAAAGACAACCCAGTTAACAGAAAAAGAATTAGAAACCATTATGGCTATTTGGCTGCAAACGAATCTAGAAGCTCATCCATTTGTCGCACCAACTTATTGGCAAGAAAATAAGGCATTTGTCCGCGCTGCGTTACCAAAAGCAACACTGATCTTAGCAGAAGAAGAGGGTCAGATAATTGGGTTTTTAGGCTTAATGGATAACTATATCGCAGGAATTTTTATAAAAAAAGTGTTTCAAGGGAAGGGCATCGGTCAGAAATTACTGCAAGTAGCAAAAGAAGAACAGGACATCTTATCTTTGGCTGTTTACAGGGAAAATCAAGCAGCGTACGCCTTTTATCAAAAACAAGGCTTTGTCCAACAAAAGCGAACCATCGATGAAACAGGAAACGAAGAATGTCATCTTGTTTGGCAAGCGCAGTAGGAGCGACATTTCTAGTTTTAAGGCTTGCTATTTTTCTGAAAATATCTTATACTGTTAAAGGTGTGATTTTCACACACGAAATCCACATTCTTTTCCATCTGCGAAGTGGTGCTACTACGGTAGTTCTTCAAGGAGTTGACGAAAAGAAGAGGAAAATAAAAACCAAACTGGAGGAAACACAACATGGCAGTAATTTCTATGAAACAATTACTAGAAGCCGGCGTACACTTTGGTCACCAAACTCGTCGCTGGAACCCAAAAATGAAGAAATATATCTTCACAGAAAGAAACGGTATCTACATTATTGACTTACAAAAAACAGTGAAATTAGTAGATGCAGCTTACGATTACATGAAAAACGTTGCAGAAGAAGGCGGCGTTGCTTTATTCGTAGGAACTAAAAAACAAGCACAAGAAGCAATCAAAGATGAAGCAATCCGCGCTGGTCAATACTATGTAAACCATCGTTGGTTAGGTGGTACGTTAACTAACTGGGATACAATCCAAAAACGTATTGCTCGCTTGAAAAAAATCAATGCAATGGAAGAAGACGGCACTTTCGAAGTTTTACCTAAGAAAGAAGTTGCTGGCTTAAACAAAGAACGTGAACGTTTAGAAAAATTCTTAGGTGGTATCGCTGATATGCCAAGAATTCCAGATGTAATGTACATCGTTGACCCACGTAAAGAACGCATTGCTGTTCAAGAAGCACACAAATTAAACATTCCAATCGTTGCAATGGTTGATACAAACTGTGATCCTGATGAGATCGATGTTGTAATCCCTTCAAATGATGATGCAATCCGCGCCGTGAAATTAATCACTGCTAAAATGGCTGATGCTTTCATCGAAGGTAACCAAGGGGAAGACCAAGCAACTGAAGAGTTATTCGTTGAAGAAACACCAGAAGCAACTTCAATCGAAGAAATCGTTGATGTTGTTGAAGGAAACAACGAATCAGCTGAATAATAATGATTACGGAGCTGTCTCAAAGGCTAGGCGACAAAAAGCCTGATTCTCCTTTGAGATAGCTTTTTTAAAAAGAATTGATAATATCCGAGGAGGACACAAATAATGGCAGACGTTACAGCTAAAATGGTAAAAGAATTACGCGATATGACTGGCGTTGGAATGATGGACGCTAAAAAAGCATTAGTAAAAGTAGAAGGCGACATGGAAAAAGCCGTAGACTTTTTACGTGAAAATGGTATGGCTAAAGCAGCGAAGAAAAATGACCGCATTGCGGCTGAAGGTTTAGCAAACGTAGCAACTGTAGGTAACGTTGCAGCAATCGTTGAAGTAAACTCAGAAACTGACTTCGTTTCTAAAAACGAAATGTTCCAAGATTTAGTTAAAGATATTGCGACTAAAGTTGCTGAAAACAAACCAGCTACGATGGAAGAAGCAATGGCTATTAAAACTGAAAAAGGCACAATCGAATCTGATTTAATCGAAGCAACAACTGTTATCGGTGAAAAAATCAGCTTCCGTCGTTTTGAAGTTGTCGAAAAAGCTGACAATGCTGCATTTGGCGCTTACTTACACATGGGTGGCCGTATTGCTGTATTAACAGTTATCGATGGCACAACTGACGAAGAAGTAGCGAAAGATGTTGCTATGCACATCGCGGCAATCAACCCTCGCTATGTCAATGAATCTCAAATTCCTCAAGAAGAATTAGAACACGAAAAAGCTGTGTTAACTGAACAAGCATTAAACGAAGGTAAACCAGCAAATATCGTTGAAAAAATGGTTGTTGGTCGTCTACAAAAATTCAAAGCAGAAATCGCTTTGGTTGACCAACCATTTGTTAAAGATCCAGATATGACTGTCGAAAAATTTGTTGCTTCTAAAGGCGGCGAAGTGAAATCATTCGTACGTTTTGAAGTTGGCGAAGGTATCGAAAAACGTGAAGATAACTTTGCGGATGAAGTAATGAGCCAAATGAAAAACTAAGAGCATCAAACGCTCGGTTGAAAAGCCGTGAATCATAAGTATCTAAACAGACAGCGATCCCCAAAGGAAGCTGCATAAATTGATTACTGCTTGATTCAAGGCAGTCTTTCAGCCATTTGGGAACGCATAACTTTGATATGCGCTCCCTTTTTTTAGGCAAAACCAGTGGATCGCACTGCTTGGTCTAAAAAATCATTTTGGTGAAAAGTCATCTAAATGAGGAATTGAATGATTTTTAGAGAATCTTGGAGGGAATTATGATGGTTAAACCTAAGTATCAACGTGTCGTATTAAAGTTAAGTGGAGAAGCGCTAGCCGGAGAAGACGGTTTTGGCATTAAACCACCAGTCATTAAAGAAATCGTCCAAGAAATTAAAGAGGTCCATGAATTAGGTATCGAAATGGCCATCGTGGTTGGCGGCGGGAACATCTGGCGTGGACAAATTGGTGCTCAAATGGGCATGGAACGTGCACAAGCAGATTATATGGGCATGTTAGCTACTGTGATGAATGCCTTAGCATTGCAAGATACATTAGAAAATCTTGGTGTGCCTACACGTGTTCAAACATCAATTGAAATGCGTCAAATTGCAGAACCATACATTCGTCGTCGTGCAGAACGTCATTTAGAAAAAGGCCGCGTTGTTATTTTTGCCGGAGGAACAGGAAATCCTTACTTCTCGACAGATACAACGGCTGCGTTACGAGCTGCAGAAGTAGATGCGGACGTCATCTTAATGGCGAAGAACAATGTTGATGGTGTTTATTCTGCGGATCCACGTGTGGATGAAACAGCGACAAAATTTGAAGAACTAACACATTTAGATGTTATTTCTAAAGGGCTGCAAGTAATGGATTCAACAGCAAGCTCATTAAGTATGGATAACGATATTCCTTTAGTTGTCTTTAACCTAAATGAAGCAGGAAATATCCGTCGTGCCATCCTTGGTGAAAATATCGGAACAACTGTAAGGGGGAAATAAAGAATGTCTAAAGAAGTTTTAGCAACAGCCAAAGAAAAAATGACAAAAGCGGAAGAAAGCTTACGCCGTGAATTAGGTCAAATTCGTGCTGGTCGTGCGAACGCAAGTCTATTAGACCGTATTCAAGTAGAATATTATGGTGCACCAACACCAGTTAACCAATTAGCAAGTATCAATATCCCAGAAGCACGTGTATTAATGATTACACCGTTTGACAAAAATTCTATCGCTGACATTGAAAAAGCTATTCAAATGAGTGATATCGGCATTAGTCCAACCAATGATGGAAATGTCATCCGTTTAGTGATTCCACAATTAACGGAAGAACGTCGGAAAGAATTAGCCAAAGACGTGAAAAAAGAAGCGGAAAACTCAAAAGTTGCTGTCCGTAACGTTCGTCGTGATGCAATGGATGAGTTGAAAAAAGCTCAAAAAAATAGCGACATCACTGAAGATGAATTACGTTCATTTGAAAAAGATGTTCAAAAATTAACAGACGATAGCATCAAAAATATCGATGCGATTACTGCTGAAAAAGAACAAGAACTTTTAGAAGTATAAAACCAATCACTAATAAAAATTATTGAATCCAGAGAAGCAAATGCTCTGGATTTTTTTTGTATAGATGAGAAAGGCGTATCTCAACGCTCTCTTTGTGAAAGTTATTCTAAAGTAATTATCCAAGAAAACGCTTTCTTTAATAAATTTTTTTATTCTACCAGAATTTTTTTCTTTGTGTAGGGACGATCACTTAAAAATATAGAGAAACTTTGAAATATCAGCCTTTTAAAATTTTTCTTCACAAATTGAATCCTAAAATTTGATGATAAGAGTTGTTATTTTTAGCAATTGTAATTTGCGATTCATTCTCAATTAGGCTAAAATGAGTGAGAACGGAAAAACGATTAAAACAAGTTGGAGGGAATTGTACATGTCTGTGTTAGAAATCAAAAATTTACACGTATCAATTGAAGATAAAAAGATTCTAAAAGGGGTCGATTTAACAATTAATACTGGAGAAATCCATGCAATTATGGGACCTAATGGGACTGGTAAATCTACTTTATCAGCAGCAATTATGGGAAATCCTAACTATGAAGTCACAGAAGGAGAAATTCTATTTGACGGCGTCAACGTTTTAGATTTAGAAGTAGACGAACGCGCTCGCCTAGGCTTATTCTTAGCAATGCAATACCCAAGTGAAATTCCAGGGATTACCAATGCTGAATTCATGCGTGCAGCAATCAATGCAAAACGTGACGAAGACAACAAAATGTCAGTCATGCAGTTCTTAAAAAAATTAGATAGCAAAATGGAATTATTAAATATGCCTGAAGAAATGGCTGAGCGTTACTTAAACGAAGGGTTTTCTGGCGGCGAGAAAAAACGAAATGAAATTTTACAATTATTGATGTTAGAGCCAACGTTTGCCATTTTAGATGAAATTGATTCAGGCTTAGATATCGATGCGTTAAAAGTAGTTTCTAAAGGGGTTAATGAAATGCGCGGCGAGAACTTTGGTGCGTTAATTATTACCCATTATCAACGCTTATTGAACTATATCACGCCAGATGTTGTTCATATCATGATGGAAGGCCGCGTTGTGAAAACCGGTGGGGCTGACTTGGCAAAACGTTTAGAAACAGAAGGCTATGCTGGTATCAGCCAAGAATTAGGTATTGATTACAAAGAAGAAGCGTAAGGAGGACAAGATAAATGAAAAAAGTAAATCTAATGGATTATCTTGACGAAGTCACCGCTTTTTCACTAGAACATGAAGAACCAGCTTGGATGACTGAATTGCGAACAACGGCTTTAAAAAACGCTGACGAAAGTGAGTTACCACATATTGATCGTGTGAAATTTCATCGTTGGCCTTTATTAAATGTTCACATGGAAAGTTATGTGCCTTCTGAAGGAAATGTCGCAAGTTTTGATCAAATGAAAGACAATCCTTTAATTGTTCAACAAGGATCTTTTCATGCTTTTGAGCAATTGCCAGCCTCATTAGCGGAACAAGGGGTAATTTTTACAGACATTTTTACTGCTTTACAAGAGCACCCAGAATTAGTTAAAGAATACTATATGACTAAAGCCGTATTACCAGAAGAAGATAAGCTGACAGCAGCTCATGCAGCTTTCATGAATAGTGGCGTTTTCTTATACGTTCCTAAAAACGTAGTGATTGAAGAGCCCATTGAATCTTTGTTTATTCAGGATTCAGATAGCAACCAACCTTTCTTTAAACATGTTTTAATCGTTGCAGATAATCATAGTGAATTCAGTTATTTAGAACGTTTTCAATCCACTGGTCATCACGCAGAGAAAGCTTCTGGAAATATTGTTGTGGAAGTGATTGCGAAAGATGGCGCAAAAGTTAAATACTCAGCCGTGGATCAATTAGGGCAAACTGTAACGACTTATATGAATCGTCGTGGCTATATTATGCGGGATGCCTCTGTTGATTGGGCTCTAGGCGTCATGAATGATGGCGATGTTGTGGCTGATTTTGATTCTGATTTAGTTGGCGAAGGCGCTCATTCAGAAGTTAAAGTCGTTGCAATTAGTGCAGGTAAACAAACACAAGGCATCGACACACGAGTGACAAACAAAGCGCCACATTCGATTGGTCATATTTTACAACATGGAGTCATTCGTGAACGTGGTACTTTAACGTTTAACGGAATTGGCCACATTTTAAAAGGCGCAAAAGGAGCCGACGCACAGCAAGAAAGTCGTGTTTTAATGCTGTCTGATAAAGCTCGTGGTGATGCCAATCCAATTCTTTTAATTGATGAAAATGAAGTGACTGCCGGACACGCAGCCAGCGTTGGTCGAGTAGATCCAGAAGAAATGTATTATTTAATGAGCCGCGGCTTGCGTAAAGAAGAAGCGGAACGTTTGGTGATTCGTGGCTTCCTAGGTTCTGTCATTACAGCAATTCCAGTTAAAGAAGTACAAAATGAATTTGTAGAAGTAATTGAAGGGAAGTTAAACGCATGATGGATGCAGCAACCATTCGTCAATCGTTCCCTATTTTATTTCAAGAAGTTAATGATGAACCGCTAGTTTATTTAGACAATGCTGCGACAACCCAAAAACCAACGGCGGTGTTAGATGTTTTACGACATTATTATGAAACCGATAATGCCAATGTTCATCGTGGGGTGCACACGTTAGCCGAACGAGCAACGAAGGACTATGAAGCCTCCCGCGAAAAGGTTCGCCAATTTATCCATGCCAAAGAAACAGCGGAAGTTTTATTTACACGAGGAACAACAACCAGTTTGAATTGGATTGCCAAAAGTTATGGTGACTTGGCAGTTACAGCCGGGGATGAAATCGTCATATCTTACATGGAACATCATTCAAACATTATTCCCTGGCAACAATTAGCCCAACGTACAGGAGCCATTTTGAAGTATATAGACGTCACTGAAGACGGCTTTTTAGACATGGCAAGTGCACGTCAACAAATTACAGAAAAAACGAAAATTGTTTCGATTGCTCATGTTTCAAATGTGTTAGGGGTCATTAATCCAATCGAAGAATTAACACAATTAGCTCATCAAAATGGCGCTGTGATGGTGGTAGACGGCGCGCAAGCAGTTCCTCATATGCCTGTGGACGTTCAAGCCATCGATGCTGATTTTTATGCATTTAGTGGTCACAAAATGTGTGGACCAACTGGAATTGGTGTCCTTTATGGCAAACGTCATTTATTGGAACAAATGGAACCTGTGGAATTTGGTGGCGAAATGATTGACTTTGTTCATCTTCAAGAAAGTACTTGGAAAGAGCTTCCATGGAAATTTGAAGCTGGCACACCTAATATTGCTGGGGCAATTGCCTTAGGTGCCGCCATTGATTATTTAACAGAAATTGGTTTGGAGGCCATTCATCAACATGAAGCAGCCCTTGTTCACTATGTTTTGCCGAAGTTGCAAGCTATCGAGGGCTTGACGATTTATGGTCCACAGAATCCAAAAGACCACACAGGTGTGATTGCTTTTAATATTGAAGGTTTACATCCACATGATGTGGCTACGGCGTTAGATATGGAAGGGGTCGCTGTCAGAGCGGGTCACCATTGCGCGCAACCGTTATTAAACTATTTGAGCGTGCCAGCAACCGCACGGGCAAGTTTTTATTTATACAATACCAAAGAAGACGCAGATCGCTTAGTTGAAGCGATTAAAGCGACAAAGGAGTTTTTCCAGCATGGCACTTTCTAAATTAGATAACTTATATCGCCAAGTCATTTTGGACCATTCTAGCCACCCACATCACCACGGAACGCTAGATGCGTCTAGCCAAACAATTGAACTGAATAATCCTACTTGTGGAGATGTGATTGAACTGGATGTGGCCATTGAAGACGGTGTGATTAAAGATATCGCCTTTCAAGGAAGTGGCTGTTCCATCAGTACCGCAAGTGCTAGTATGATGACTGATGCGGTCTTAGGAAAAACAATCGCCGAAGCAACGGCCTTAGCAGAGGATTTCTCTCAACTTGTTCAAGGAAATGAAGTGGCCGAAGATGAAAAATTAGGCGATGCAGCAATGTTAAGCGGCGTAGCTAAATTTCCAGCTCGGATCAAATGTGCAACCCTGGCTTGGAAAGCCTTAGAGCAGGCTGTTGCTAATAACGGCCAAGGCGAAGCTGGTCATTTACATTGTGAAAAATAAAGAAAGGGTGACGACGAATTGAGTACAGTACCTGAATTAGAAGAATATAAATTTGGCTTTCACGACGATGTGGAACCAGTCTTTAGTACCGGAGACGGCCTAACAGAAGACGTCGTTCGCGAAATTTCTCGCGTGAAAGGCGAACCAGAATGGATGCTTGACTTCCGTTTAAAATCGTTAGAACAATTCAATAAAATGCCCATGCAAGAATGGGGTCCAGACCTGTCAGATATTGACTTTAGTAAAATTAAATATTACCAAAAACCGAGTGACAAACCTGCACGCGATTGGGATGATGTACCTGATAAAATCAAAGAAACCTTTGAAAAAATTGGGATTCCCGAAGCTGAGCGTGCTTATCTAGCTGGGGCTTCTGCTCAATATGAATCAGAAGTTGTTTACCACAACATGAAAGAAGAATTTGAAAAATTAGGCATCATTTTTACAGATACTGACTCTGCTTTAAAAGAATATCCTGACTTATTCAAAGAGTATTTTTCAAAACTTGTGCCGCCAACAGATAATAAACTGGCCGCTTTAAACTCAGCTGTTTGGTCAGGTGGAACCTTTATTTATGTACCAAAAGGCGTTCGAGTTGATGTACCATTACAAACATATTTCCGAATCAACGCTGAAAATACCGGCCAATTTGAACGGACCTTGATTATTGTCGATGAAGGGGCCAGCGTTCACTATGTTGAAGGTTGTACGGCACCCACGTATTCAAGTAACAGCTTGCATGCGGCCATCGTAGAAATTTTCACTAGAAAAGATGCTTATTGTCGTTATACCACTATTCAAAACTGGTCAGATAACGTCTACAACTTAGTAACCAAACGTGCTAAAGCTTACGAAGGTGCCACTGTCGAATGGATTGATGGGAACTTAGGAGCTAAAACAACCATGAAATACCCAAGCGTTTACTTAGATGGCAAAGGTGCCCGTGGCACGATGTTATCGATTGCCTTTGCTGGCGCTAACCAAATCCAAGATACTGGGGCCAAAATGATTCACAATGCGCCGAATACCTCTAGCTCAATTGTTTCAAAATCAATTGCTAAAGACGGCGGCGAAGTTAACTACCGTGGCCAAGTGACTTTTGGAAAAGACAGCGCAGGCTCGATTTCCCACATCGAATGCGATACGATTATCATGGACGAAAAATCAAAATCAGATACGATTCCGTTTAATGAAATCCATAACAGCCAAGTGTCCTTAGAACACGAAGCCAAAGTTTCAAAAATTTCTGAAGAACAATTATATTATCTAATGAGTCGCGGCTTATCTGAAGCCGAAGCGACAGAAATGATTGTTATGGGCTTTGTTGAACCATTTACGAAAGAATTACCGATGGAATATGCGGTTGAGTTGAATCGGTTGATTAGTTATGAGATGGAAGGCAGTGTGGGTTAAACCTATAATAGAATCTCTGAATGTTGATATAACAGCATTCGGAGTTTTTTATTTTGCCTGAAAATCTATCTAACTATGTTGATAGATACGATTTGAAAATTTGTATACTTAGCAAATTGGTTAAATATAGGGAAATCTTTTGGTTGTGTGATAATTATTTGTACATAAAGTGTTTTAAAAGGAGCCGTTGGAATTATTGCAGATAAGTTGACAATTAAGTTTAGTGATTACAATGATAGTAATGTTCTTAGAAAATTTTCACCTGCGATTGCTTATTACTACCAGACCAGATACATAAAAAGAGCCACAAGGAGTTTTTTCTATAATTCACTTAATGTAATCCCAGAACAAGAAGTTTTAACATACGATATGTCTTATGGGTTGATACAAACACCCTATGTTTTAGGAATTAATCAAAAAATTTACCTAAACTTTTAGGGAGAGAAATGAAGGGGGATTTCATTAGAAAATGATTTATAGATTCTTTAGTTGATCAGAAACATAATAGTTTTTTACCAACTATTTGTTTGTTGATTTGTCAATCTTGATAGATGTTCATTAACTTAGGTCAAAAAATAATTAAGATAAGAAGTAATATTTTATGATTTATGGATATGTGAGAGTAAGTACGACAGCTCAGTCATTAGGGCAGCAACTGGAACAATTTAAACAAGTTGGCGTGTTTGAAGAAAATATGTATAAAGAAAAATTTATAGGAATGAAAATAAATTGTCCCGAATTTACCAAGTTATTATCAATTCTGAAGGATAACGATACAGTTGTAGTCACGAAGCTGGAGCGTTTTACAATGAATACTAAAGAAGCATTAGAAGTGATTGAACCGCTGCTAGAACGAAATATTACAATTAAGAATCTTAATCTCGGTACCATTGAAAATACATCTATTGGTCGGATGTTAATGCGTACAATTTTGTCAGTAGCTGAAATGTAGCGTGACCTGATCGTAGAGTGCACACAGGAGGGTAAAGCATTTGCTAAGAGAAATAAATCCGAACTGCCGAGAAGGACGCCCTAAAGCAAAATAACAGATGATAAAAGACATGCTTATGAATTACTGAAATCAGGATTAAGTTATAAAGAGGTTTCTAAAAGGAGCAGATTGAGTGTGAGCACGATACAGAGGGTGAAGAGAAGTATTGAGTTCGATTTAGAAGAAGAAAAATAGATTTTTTGCTGAACTTTACTTAATAGATAAAATCGGAAGGTTGACAAAATCGATGGTAATCTCCTTTTTCGATCGATATTTGAAAAAAATCTCCTTGTGTGTTAAAGTAGGTATATCTTATATTGAAGGAGTGTTATTGATTGGAAGAGAATTTGAAGGTTGCTATTGTTGAACAAATTTATCATGGCTATGAAAACGAGTTAAAGGAGATTGTTAATAAATATAATATAGACTATAAGAGCCGAAACTTAAATTTCGGTAAGTTAAAGAGAGCGGATAATTTGAAAAAAATTATTGATACTCAATTGGCTGAAAGATTTCAATTCATTGATAAACGCTCAGTTATTTTCATTGATAAGATGGAAAAGGTTATGTATGCATTTATGTCTGAAGATAACAAAAATCAGCTAATGAGAAAGTTTCATAAGGAAAGAGGATTGACATATCTCACAAGTGTAATATTGTTAAAGAATCCATCACCAGAAGAAGAGCATGATAAATATGGACAACTCTTTGATCCGACTGAATACACTATCGATCGATTTAGTTCAGATCTTTATGGGGAAGCTTCAGAAAAAGCAAATAAAATATTAGAGCAATTTGGTGAATATATAGAGAAAGTTTGTATAATTACAAGAGATAACTCTATTGGAGATACTCCCAAGATTACTATGTATGAATTATCTGATGGCTGTGAAATATTATATAGTGAAGATTGGAGTAAATTTATTCCATCAGATTACATTATTGCTGCTAGTGATTCAGAAATAGAAGGTAACGGAAGAGCTGAATTAAAAAATAGAAAAAACAAGCATGTTAAACTTAAAGGTAGAAAAAGAAAAGCCGAATAGAGGTAATGACAGTGTCAATACAACACCAATTTAATGGTCAAAGATTGAAAGAAGCAAGAATGTATAGAGGGATGACTCTAGAGGAACTTAAAGAGAAAATTGGTGTATCTAAACAGATGATTTCAAAATATGAACAGAACATTTCTGCACCAACTCCTGAAATATTATTTTCTTTGCTGCAAGCATTGAGATTCCCAAAAGAATTTTTTTATTCTTCGAATAAACAGAACTTTGCATATGGAAACTCGTATTTCCGATCACTTTTAAGTACTTCAAAAAAGGATAAACAATATCAATTGTCGAGAGTTGAAAATATTGTTAGTCTTAGGAGCTTTTTAGAGGAAACAGTAGAATTTCCAGAATTTGAGTTACCTGATTTGAGTGATATAGAGGGTTTGGAAGAAAAAGCTGGCTTGTTGAGAAATCTATGGAATTTAGGAGAAGCTCCTATTGAAAATGCCGTAGAACTTTTAGAAAGTAAAGGATTTGTAATTTCAGATTTAACGTTTTCGAGTGAAAAGATAGATGCTTTTAGCCAAAGAGTCACAGTGGAATTTCAAAATGGAGTAAAGAATTATTATGTTATTGTTTTAGGTAGTAATAAAAAGTCTTTTTACAGAAGGCAATTTGATGTCATACACGAATTGGCGCATTTCATTCAACATGAAGACATTGATAATATTGAAGATGAAAACAATGATGTATATAAGAAAATAGAAAGAGAAGCGGACTCGTTAGCAGGGTACTTTCTACTTCCTAAAAAAGCGTTTAGTATTGACGTCTCTAAGGATCCTTTAAACTTAAACCATTATAGAGAATTGAAGGTGAAATGGAAAGTATCTATTGCATCAATGATTTATAGGGCAAAGCAGCTAGAAATAATAACACAAGATGAGTTTGTGAGACTTTATAAGAATTTGAGTAAAAGAGGATGGAGAAAAGTAGAACCTTTGGATGAAATTATGCCGATAGCCATGCCAGAGGCTTTTGAAGAGGCGTTAGAGTTATTGTTTGAAGAAAAAATATATACTCCCAAATCATTTGTTGATGAATATTCGAATATTTCCGGTAAATATTTAACATATCAAGAAATTGAAGAACTGCTTTGCTTGGATGAGGGATTCTTTTCAAAGTATCAGCAAAACAATGCTAAGATTGTATCTTTAAAGAAAGGCTAGTTATTGTATTTATGACTAGTCTTTTTTGTATGGAAAAACTATTTTTGAACTAAAAGGGAAGTTATTATTGATGCAATTGTGATATCATTAGTTATATCAAGTAAAGAATATATTTGAGATTTTCTGTTTTAATAAGGAGGCTTTTCTATGAAATTAAGTAGGCTTATGATTGAGAACTTTAGAAATTTTGAAGATGTAGCTATTAATTTATCTAATAAAAATGTTGTATTTGGTATGAATGACGTTGGAAAAACTAATTTACTTTGTTCGTTAAGATGTTTGTTAGATCGTAAAATAAGATCTGACGGTTTCTCTGAAAGTGATTATTATCATAGAGATACGTCTAATGTCATAAAAATCAGTCTTGAAGTTGATCTAACAGATCGTCAGACTGATAGAGATTCACAGCATATAATCTCAAAAGTTGGTGGTTCAAGGGACAGTTCAGAGCTAAACAGATTCTATTTTCAAGTTATAGGAACCTTTGATCATAGTGAGGCCCTAGGTGTTCCAGAATTATTTTGGGGTAATAACTTGGATAGTATGCATAAAATTCCTCAAAATGGTAGCTTTTCGGATATCGATAGATTATTTAATATTATCTATGTTGATCCAACTATTGATTTAGATTATGTTTTTTCTAAAAACAGAAAAAAATTATTTGATCAAAAAAAATTAACAAATGAGGATATAGTTATTTCGCAAGAGATTTCAGATTTGACGTTTGAAATGAATAGGAAAATTAGTTCTATGGAAGTTATGCGGAATTTTCAAAAGGAACTAACAGATGAGTATCATCAACTGAAAAAAGAGGATATAACAATTGAATTACAATCGGAGATGGCAATAAAAGGTTTCTTTAGTGATATACACCCGTATATAAAAAGAGAAGGAGATAATGCACTTTATCCTACATCAGGGGATGGTAGAAAAAAAATATTAGCTTATTCTCTTTTGAATTATTTAACGAAAGAATATGATTCTGATAGAATAACCATTTATTTGATAGAAGAGCCAGAAAATAGTTTACATCGTTCTATGCAAGTAGCTCTATCAAAGCAATTGTTTGATTATTCTGTGTATGGCTATTTTATCTTATCCACTCATTCGTCAGAATTATTATATGAAATGGATGAGGCTTCTCTTGTTAGAATATACTCACAAAACAAAACTGACTGTAAATCCTATATGTATAATGTGCCCGAACAATTTAAATCAATAAAGAAAGAACTGAATGAATCATTAACAACAGCGCTGTTTTCAGATCGTGTGTTGCTCATAGAGGGCCCTTCAGAGAAGGCGTTATTTGAAAAAATATTGTCAATTGTTAGTCCAATTTATGAATTAGAGGGCGGATATCTGTTATTAGTAGATGGTATTAAATTCAAACCATACTTTGATATATTAAAAGAGTTGGAAATACTACCTATTATCAAAACTGACAATGATTTGAAAGCTAAAAGAGGAGATATAAAGTCATTCGATACTATCGGGTTCAATCGTTGCTTAAATATTATTGGTAAAAAAAATTTAGAAGCTATTACAATTGATTACTCATCGAAGGATGAGAATGGAAAATTAATTTGGTTAATAAGCGATAAGGAGAGGATGGTTTTTGATAAAAAAAGAGAGTTATATGAGTTTAACGGAGCTTGTATCAGAGAATTTGAAAAGAATAATATATTCATTTCAAAAGTTGATTTAGAGAACGATTTATTCGAGGTTATTCCAGAAAAGCTGACAAATGTTTTTGGTGATAATCCTGTAGATACTCTCCAAGATAAGAAGTTATTAAATATGTTAAAACTTATTGATAATTTGAATGATGAAGAGTGCTATAAAATTTTTAATCATGATAGATTTAAAGCTTTAAAAAGATTGGTGGAGAGTTAATGGAAATCGTCGATGAGCAAGTAAGAAAAGATATCTTAGCTGCTAGCGGTAATATTATAGTTTCTGCTAGTGCTGGGTCGGGTAAAACCACAATAATGGTTAATAAAATCCTAAAAAAAATGAGTGAAATTTCAGATCATAAAACAGTTGCTGCAATAACTTTTACGGTTAAGGCTACAGAGGAAATAAAAAGAAAGTCAAAACAAATTGGAGGGAACAATAAATTTGTTGTAATGACTAACGACTCTTTTGTTGAATATGAAATCATAAGACCATTTTTGATAGATGCTTTCGGCGAAATGTATAATAATGATTTTGTGATTAGTTATGAGGATTCTGTAAAATCTGGTTCTTTTGATGAAGGTCTAAATATATTAGAAAAGAGTAATAAACTAGGAACTTATCATAACATTAAAAGAAATTTTAAGTTTGAATTAGCAAAAAAAGTATTAGAACAAAGTACAGCGGCTCAAGAATATTTTAAATCAAAATACACAATGATCTTTTTGGATGAATATCAAGACTCTGATACAGATATGCATAATCTATTTATGTATATAAAAAACGTGTTATTGATTGATCTTTTTATTGTAGGAGATGGTAAACAAGCCATATATCTATGGAGAGGTGCACAGAGAAATATTTTTAATCAACTAGAAAATGAAGGGATGCAAAGATTTGAATTAGTAACTAATTTTAGAAGTCATTTTGAAATTGTTAATTATGCTAATCTTATGCATAATGCTTCTCAGTTCAGAGACGATTATTCTAAAGAAGTAACTCATGTTGTTCATTGCAGGACCAATGACTATGTTAGCTCTATTAATGAGCTTTGTGAGTCCAATATAGTGGATAAAAATAAAAATATAACAATTATTGCAAATATAAACAATGATGCAAAAGATATTTCTGATAATTTAAATGCACAAGGATTTAATTTTGTTTTTATTCCTAAAACACCATTAGATGACGGGTCTGAAAATGCTAATGTATTAAAAGTAATTGCCTGTTACTTATTGGATGATAACTATTCTGTCTTTGACATCGCTGAAGTATTGAGAGTAGAGCAAAATAGAACGTTACTGAATAAAATTGATAGTTTATTAAAGCCTCTAAAGAAACTAGTGCCATTGTCATCTAATCAAACTAAAGACGATATTAGTATCTCCTTTTTTGAATCTATTACTAAATTTAATAACTACTTAGGGATGAATATAACAAATGATGAAAAAGTATTATTGTTAGATAGTGTTACAAACAAGTATTTCTATCCAGCGTTTATAAAATCTAATGATTTGCATAAGGTTATGACTGTTTTCGGTTCAAAAGGCCTGGAATTTAATCAAGTGATTAGTTTTGCTAATTACTATAGCTTCAATGATGAAAGTAAAAAAAATAATCACTATGTTTGTGTAACTAGGGCTGAAGAAAAATTTGTGATGATGGAGGGAGAATTTGGGAAATATAGTGAACAAATTGGCAGAAAATTAATAGAAAGGGGGATAGATAGTGAAAGTACAACCTTCAAGTTGATAGATCATATCTAATTTAAAAATAAAATGGTTTCTATCGTTTAATAATCAATAGGCCGAAACAAAAATATTTAAATTAAAGAAACGCGGAGGGATTAACAATGCTGGAAAAATTTAGAGAGGATATTATTTCTTTAAGTGGTATAAGAGACAATAAGAAGAATTATAAATTCTTCTTTGATGAAACAAGTAATATTAGAAAGTTTAATCTTACTACTACAGGATTTAATAGTGATGAAAGTAAATTTTTTGTTCTTGGAGGGATTGTGACTGAAAAAGAAATACCATTACAAACTATAGCGATTCTATGGGAAAGTATTCCAGAATCTAAGAAACAAGATGAACTAAAATTTAATACTGTTAGGCAAGGAGCAAAAGATTTTCCTAATTTATTGAAGAAACCCTATTTCCAAAAAGTGATTAACTGGTTATATGAAAATAATTACTGGATTCATTTTGAATATATGGATAATTTTTACTATAGCACTGTAGACATTATTGATAGTTTACCTTTTGCATCTAGTATAGGGAGTATTGAGAATTCTAGACATTTTAAAACAGCGTTATATCAGGCTATTAAATTCGATAAAAAAAAAGTTTAGATGTGTTTAGAAATAATACATATCCTAATGTGAAGAATCCCATATTGTTTTTATGTTCTATTGAGGAGCTTATAAATAACTATATGAAGTCTGATGAATATGAAGCATATTATTTTGAAAAAGAAGATATAACTTTAGAAATTATTAAGAAAGAAATAACACAAGCGAAAAAGCTGGGGTTGCCATTACTTATTAATAATAAACCTGGAAAATTGATTGAAGAGTATTATCAGATGTATCTTCAAAGATTGGTTCTATTTAATAATTCGGAATTAATATTCGACCATGAAATAGATGTTGAAGAAAAATTAGGTAGTTTAGATGTGGGAAATAAAAATTTTATATTTGTAGAATCCAGCATTTTGAAAGCAAAAGAGAAATCAGAATTTCTTGGCGAAGAAACTCATAAGCTTGTTCAACTATCAGATATAGTTGTTGGAATAATGGGAATGTTTTTGAATTATATAAATAGTAGTGATGAAAAGTTTTTGCAGAATATTTATGAAGCGACTAATTGGAATGAAAAACAATGTCAAGTATATGATAAATGGGTTAGCATTATAAATAATTCGATCCAAGAGAATAGTTTTTTTAAGATGGCAGTTGCGGATGAATTTATTGAACACAAATTTAATTTTTTTACAGGTGAAAGATTCAAAAGAGTCATAAAAAATACACAGAATAGTTAAAGGATTTATAGACTAACGTTTCAATGTTTTATAATAAGAATTAATGATAGTATTATGCATGCCCATGCTATTTTATTTAACTCCGTTGTTAACTATGATTGAATTTTCTTTGTCTAATTATTAGTGATTAAGAGTAAGGATTTACTCATTAGTGATTCGTATATTTACTGACTTTTTCCAACTCTTTCTAATGAAATCTCTATTGGAAGGGTCAGTAGGATAGTTTTTCACTCTACCAACAAAATAATCAACCAAAATAACAACGGAAAGCCAAACAAGAAACATACTAATCATGCTTCTTCAAAGAAGCACAAATAAAAAAGCGATGACTCGAGAAGAAAATCTCTATGAAGTCATCGCTTTTTCTTATATTTTAGTTAAAAAATTATTTTACTAAAGGTTGAAGTAACTTGTTCCAAAAACTAATAAGTGGGCCAGCACCAAATGCACAAATAATTGTACCAATCCCAATTGGACCACCAGCAATAAAGCCAATTAATAGGACCAACAAATCTTGTGCTTTTCGAACAGAAGCGTAAGGTTTGTTGATTTGTTGACAGATGGTTGGCGCAATCGCATCATAGGGGGATTCGCCTTGATCTGTAGCCATGTATAAGGCACAGCCAAATGTAAAAATCAGGACTCCGAAGAATAAAGAAAGTAGTTTGCCAATTGTTGAGCCTCCTAAACTATTGGCGTAAGGTTGAAGCCAAGTAGAAATCTGTTGAATCAAAATTCCTACTAAAAGCATATTTAAAATAGTTCCTAGACCAATGGCTTTTTTGTTTTTTAAATAGACATAGAATAGAATAAACGCATTGACAATAATTTGAAAAATGCCTAATTGCATACCAAACATCGAAGAAAGTCCGATATTCATAGCAGTGAAAGGATCAACTCCTAAACCTGCCACTCTTAAAGTGGATGCGCCAATCCCGATAATAACTAAACCAATTAAAATTAAAAGAACATTTTTGACTAGTTTCATGATAAGCCTCCTGAATAGATTTTGTGTGTGATAGTACAAAGTCTGCAACAAAAATTCATAGAGAATTTTGTTGCAGACTACTTTTTAACCAGCTCCGTGTTGGAACGAAGGGTATAGAGACATCCCGCCATCTACAAAGAGTGTTGTTCCAGTTACGTATGAGGATTCATCAGAAGCTAACCAAGCGGCCGCAGCAGCTACTTGATTGGGTTTACCAATAATGCCCATAGGAACCATGCTTGTTGTTTGTTTTAACTGTTCGGGATCGGAAAATTTTTCAGCATTAATAGGTGTGTTAATCGCTCCAGGTGCAATACAGTTGGCACGAATACCATATTCCGCATATTCCAAAGCGATTGTTTTCGTGAACATTTCGGTTGCGCCTTTACTTGCCGCATAGTGGGCGAACGTTGGCCAAGGAATTCTTTGGTGAACGGAGGACATATTAATGATTGACCCTTTGATTTTTTGATCTCTAAATATTCGGAGTGCCTCTCTAGAACCCAAAAAGACACCGTTTAAATTGACATCAATGACACGTTGCCATTCTTTTAATGGCATATCAATTGTCGGAAAAGAAGCCTCCACACCGGCGTTATTTACCCAAATGTCAACATGACCAAACTCTTTTAAAGCGGTTTCAGCTAACGCTTTAATATCTTCTTCATTAGAGACATCAGCCTTCACGAATTTTACGCGGTCTGCGTGCTTGGCTTGAACATCTTCAAATTCTTTAGGCAGCTCACCGACATAGTCAGCAACAACATTCATGCCCTCTAAGATATAACGCAGAGTAATAAATAATCCTAAACCCGTAGCTGCACCAGTGACAACGGCCACTTTACCATGTAATTCTCCATACATTGATTCATTCCCCCTAAAATTACTATTAATACTTTCATGGTAGCACATGTCAATCAGCGTGTTGATAAAATACGACAAACTGTCGGAAAAGTTTATGGTCTAAAGTTAGCTACTATTGTTGAAGGTCTTTAAAAAAATACTGGTCGTAGTAATCAATTCCTCTCATTTATAGAGTTTTCTAAAAAAACACAAAATATCCAGACGAAGTGGTCAAGTCCAATGGTTATTTATGAGTGAATATGCTAAAATAAAACTTGTCTTACATAAGGAAAGATTTGTTCACTAACAGTGGCGACTGTTCTCAGTAAACAGTTGCACTGGTTTATCGGGAAGGGAACAGAGCAAGTTTTACGAGACTTTCCCATGTAATAATAAAAAGCACTGAACGTCAGTGAATGAAGGAAGAAGGACATCTATGAAAACAATTATCACATTCATTATTGTCTTCGGTATTCTTGTCCTCGTACATGAATTTGGCCACTTTTATTTTGCAAAACGAGCGGGTATTTTAGTTCGTGAGTTTGCAATCGGAATGGGACCAAAGATTTTTGCGCATCGTGGAAAAGATGGCACCACTTATACGATTCGCTTATTGCCGATTGGTGGCTATGTGCGAATGGCTGGGATGGGCGAAGACATGACAGAAATCACACCAGGTATGCCTCTATCTGTTGAGTTAAATGCCGTGGGTAATGTGGTTAAAATTAATACAAGTAAAAAAGTACAATTACCTCATAGTATTCCGATGGAAGTCGTTGATTTTGATCTTGAAAAAGAATTATTCATCAAGGGCTATGTCAATGGAAACGAGGAAGAAGAAACTGTTTATAAAGTTGACCATGATGCAACGATTATTGAAAGTGATGGAACCGAGGTGCGGATTGCGCCACTTGACGTTCAATTTCAATCAGCGAAATTATCGCAACGCATTTTGACGAACTTTGCGGGACCCATGAATAACTTTATCTTAGGGTTTATTCTGTTTACGTTAGCGGTTTTTCTACAAGGAGGCGTCACTGATTTAAACACGAACCAAATTGGACAAGTGATTCCTAATGGCCCAGCCGCAGAAGCTGGGTTGAAAGAAAACGATAAAGTCTTATCGATTAATAATCAAAAAATCAAAAAATACGAAGATTTTACAACCATTGTGCAGAAGAACCCCGAAAAGCCGTTAACGTTCGTAGTTGAGCGTAACGGCAAAGAAGAGCAACTAACAGTGACACCAGAAAAACAAAAAGTGGAAAAACAAACGATTGGTAAAGTCGGCGTTTATCCTTATATGAAAACCGATTTACCGTCAAAATTGATGGGCGGTATTCAGGATACTTTAAATAGTACGACACAGATTTTTAAAGCACTCGGCTCACTATTCACAGGCTTTAGTTTAAACAAACTAGGTGGGCCAGTCATGATGTTTAAGTTATCGGAAGAAGCATCCAATGCTGGAGTAAGTACAGTTGTATTCTTAATGGCCATGTTGTCAATGAACTTAGGGATTATTAATTTGTTGCCGATCCCAGCTTTAGATGGCGGGAAAATTGTCTTAAACATTATTGAAGGTGTACGTGGAAAACCAATTAGTCCTGAAAAAGAAGGCATCATTACGTTAATTGGCTTTGGGTTTGTCATGGTGTTAATGGTGTTAGTTACTTGGAACGATATTCAACGCTTTTTCTTTTAAGGAGAAAGCTTAAGTAAAAAAGTGTGTAAAGAAATCAAAAATAGTTGATTTTAAAATAGAGGAGAGTTTTAATGAAACAGTCAAAAATGTTAATTCCAACGTTAAGAGAAGTACCAAATGATGCAGAAGTCTTAAGTCATCAAATTCTGTTGCGCGCAGGCTATATTCGTCAAGTCGCTGCAGGGATCTATTCTTATTTACCTTTAGCCAATCGTGTTTTAGAAAAATTAAAAACGATTATGCGAGAAGAATTTGAGAAAATTGATGCAGTTGAAATGTTAATGCCTGCGTTATTACCAGCAGAACTTTGGAAAGAATCAGGACGTTATGAAACTTATGGACCTAACTTGTATCGCTTAAAAGATCGCAATGACCGTGACTATATCTTAGGCCCAACGCATGAAGAAACCTTCACAGAATTAATTCGTGATGAAATCAATTCTTACAAACGATTACCTTTGAATTTATACCAAATTCAAACAAAATATCGTGATGAAAAACGCCCACGTTCTGGCTTATTAAGAGGCCGTGAATTTATCATGAAAGATGGCTATTCTTTCCATGCCGATGAAGCTAGTTTAGATCAATCATACCGTGATTACGAAAAAGCTTACTCACGCATTTTTGAACGCTGTGGACTAGAATTCCGTGCCATTATTGGGGACGGTGGTGCCATGGGTGGTAAAGATTCTAAAGAATTTATGGCGATTTCTGAAATTGGGGAAGATACTATTTGCTATTCAACAGAAAGTGATTATGCTGCCAATTTAGAAATGGCAACAAGTCTTTATACGCCGAAAAAATCACATGAAACACAATTAGATTTAGAAAAAATTGCAACACCAGAAGTGGGTACAATTGCCGAAGTGGCAAACTTCTTTGAAGTTGAGCCACAACGTATTATTAAATCAGTACTATTTATTGCCGATGAAGAGCCAGTAATGGTCTTGGTTCGTGGCGATCATGATGTCAATGATGTCAAATTGAAAAACTTCTTAGGCGCTGATTTCCTAGATGAAGCAACAGAAGAAGATGCTCGCCGTGTCTTAGGAGCGGGCTTTGGTTCAATTGGTCCAGTCAATGTTGCCGAAGATGTTAAAATTTATGCAGATTTAGCTGTTCAAGATTTAGCCAACGCCATTGTTGGGGCTAATGAAGATGGCTATCATTTGACAAATGTAAATCCAGATCGTGACTTCCAACCAATTAGTTACGAAGATTTACGCTTTGTTCAAGAAGGCGATCCTTCTCCTGATGGCAATGGTGTCTTAGCCTTTACTAAAGGAATCGAAATTGGTCATATCTTTAAATTAGGAACGCGTTATAGTGATGCTATGGGCGCAACAGTTTTAGATGAAAACGGTCGTGAAAAATCAGTGATCATGGGTTGCTATGGCATCGGCGTTAGTCGTTTACTTTCAGCAATCGTTGAACAAAATGCAGACGAGCGCGGTATTAATTGGCCAACAGGGATTGCGCCATTTGATTTACACGTGGTCCAAATGAATGTGAAAGATGAGTATCAAACAAAACTATCACAAGAAGTTGAAGCAATGATGACCGAAGCGGGCTACGAAGTATTAGTTGATGACCGCAACGAGCGTGCAGGCGTAAAATTTGCTGATGCTGATTTAATTGGTTGTCCAATCCGTATCACAGTCGGTAAAAAAGCAGTCGATGGTGTGGTAGAAGTCAAAATCAAACGTACTGGTGAAATGTTGGAAGTACGCAAAGAAGAATTAGAAAGTACACTTTCTATTTTGATGAACACAACATCAGAAGTAGAATAAATAAACAAACTTAATAACAGTATAAAGCTTAAAACGAAATCAAAGTTTCTCTGATTTTGTTTTAAGCTTTTTTAATGTAATAAAAAACTTAAATGTCTCAAGCTATAAACAATATTCGATTTTAAAGATTAATCTATATAAAATTATTTCCTTTATTGTTTTTAATAATAAGAGAAATAAATAAGTGGTTTAAGCTGATTAAATGATATTTTTTTGTTTTTAAACAAATTTTTCATATATAGATAGAATTTAAAATTATATTTACAGTAATTATATGTTAATGATATTATAAAATGGTGGCTAATTAATTAGATTGAATAGAGGAGGTTATAACCAATAAAAAATAGGTTAGAAAATTAAAGAAAATACTCTTTCAGAACAGAAACGATTGAATGAAGTTAGGTTAGTAAAGGGAACCCAGTAGCATTGGCGCTGTACTAGTGAAAGGGATTTATGGGACGAATCCAATAGAATGTTAAAACACGATTGTACATAAAAAGAAAGGAGGGAAGCTAGTGAAAAAAGGAAGATGGTGGCTAATTGGTTTAGTTACTGCATTACTAATCATAATAGGAATTGGAGGGAAACAATATATGGATAAAAAAGCAATAGAAAAAGATTACCAACAAGGAATCGATTTAATTCAAAAATATGTGTCAAACTATTTGGTAGAAAACTATGAAGGCATTGAGAAGATTGAGTGGCAAGGTGTTGGCGTGGAATGGCGGAATGCAAAAGGGTATGGGACATCGTTGTTGGGGAATTATGTGAAAAGCGATGTTAAGTTATTTATTTCTCAAAATAGTTACATTAAACTACATTTTCTCTTGACTGATGAAACAGAATACAACGAAGAATTAAAAAAATATGTTCAAAGTGATGTTCTTAATTCTGAAAACATAGATTCTATGTTAGAAATGGAAATCCGGAATGCTAATAGACGATTTAATGACAAAGAAAAAATAAAACTTCAGCAAGTTAGGAAAAAAACAGTAAAGCTATCGATACCTAAAATTATTTATAATTTAGATATTTATGAATTGAAGTATTAGGAGGTTAGTGTAATGAGCAATGAAATTACAACAGAAGTGTTAGCTAAAGCAATTGACGACACCAAAGATAGAGTAAAAGAGATTAGAATCGGAGAAGAATTCAAGTTAGAAATTAATCAACGAAAGGAAAGCTTTCAACTTATAAACAAAGCCGCCAGCACCCAATCCAGCCAACTAAATGCCATGGCCATCGCGCCTTTAGATGACCAAGGTAAACCTGACTATAACAGCGTCGCTGTCGTGTACGCTGGTACCAATTCCTTTGGGGATGAAGGTAAAAAAGGCTTTGAAACAGCTGGAACAGCTTTTGTAGGTGGACTTTCTGAAGAATATCAGGAAGCCAGAATATCTTAACATAGAAGTTTTAAAAAATTAGTGTACATAAAAAAGAAAGGAGGAAAGCCAGTGAAAAAAAGAAAATGGTGGCTAATTGGTTTAGCTACTGTCGTGTTAATTATTTTAGGAATAGGAGGAAAACAATACATGGATAAAAAAGCAATAGAAAAGGATTACCAACAAGGAATCGATTTAATTCAAAAATATGTGTCAAACTATTTGGTAGAAAACTATGAAGGCATTGAGAAGATTGAGTGGCAAGGCGTTGGTGTAGAGTGGCGGAATGCAAAAGGGTATGGGACATCGTTGTTGGGGAATTATGTTAATAGTGAAATTAGAGTATATGTATCTAAAGATGATTATTTCATGATGTATTTTCGTCTAACCGATAAAACCGAATATGATGATGAATTGAAAAAATATGTTGTGCTAGACTCATTAAACGATAAAAATACAGATGTTGCAGTTAGAGTAGGATTAAGGAATGCGACATACGATTTGAACCAAGCTGAAAAAAAAGTTTTTGAGAGATTTAGAAAGTCTGATAAAGGAAGTCCAAATGCAAAAGTAATTTATAACTTAGAAATTCATGAATTAACATATTAGGAGGGAAAGGAATTTGAGTAATGAAATTACAACAGAGACCTTAGCAAAAGCAATTGATTCTACAAAAGAGACAGTTCAATTAAATAGTGATACAGTAGTTTTAGAAATTCAAGAAAAAACAAAAGATTTTAGAATCATCCACAAAGCCGCCAGCACCCAATCCAGCCAACTAAATGCCATGGCCATCGCGCCTTTAGATGACCAAGGTAAACCTGACTATAACAGCGTCGCTGTCGTGTACGCTGGTACCAATTCCTTTGGGGATGAAGGTAAAAAAGGCTTTGAAACAGCTGGGACAGCTTTCGTAGGTGGACTTTCTGAAGAATATCAGGAAGCTGAAAAATTTTTAAAACAAACGCAGCAAAAAATCGCCTCGCAAAACGGCACAATTACCGATGTTGCAGGCTTTAGTCAATCAGGTGGCTACATGATGAAAATGGCAGGGAAATACGGGCAAGAAATGGGCTTTCGTACCACCAGTTTTGATGATTGGGGCCGCAATCAATTTGAACGTTTAACGACGAGTGAAAAACAGTGGCTACAAGAAAATCCAGAATTTTTGATTCGCTACCAAAATGATTCGTGGGCAGCACTGTCAGGACGTGAT
The DNA here is from genome assembly GCF_001811595.1 of Enterococcus sp. HMSC078F03. NCBI lineage: Bacteria > Bacillati > Bacillota > Bacilli > Lactobacillales > Enterococcaceae > Enterococcus > Enterococcus sp. HMSC078F03. Next base: position 326,913 of record NZ_KV805602.1, read on the forward strand.
AGTAAATATGGCACGATTTCTTCGATTTCAGGGGTTGGTGAACATAATACTTTAGCTAACTATTTTGATGGAGACGACTTGGATTTGGATCGTTTAGCCAAAGATGGCATTTTCGCACCGAATATGACTTTGGAGCAAGTCAAGTTAGCAGCGAAAGTCTGGGCAAAGAAAAATGGCGACTGGGATCCCACCACAAATAATGAAGCCGAAGCGAAAAAACGAGTGCAGGAGTACTTAGAACTCTATGGCGAATTTGCGCAAACGAATGCGAATTTGGAAAAATTAAAATCTGGTACTGATAAAGCTATTCGTTCTTTACATACAAAAATTGCCAGTGCTTCTGGCGGTCAAAAAATCAAGTTACGAGCAGACTTGGCATTACAGGTAGCTAATCAGGCTAGGACAATCGGTGAAGAAGCGGAGAAATTGTTGAAACAAAGCCAGCAAGACACAGAACAAGCGTTAGCAGAAATTTCCAAGGAAATTTTAACAAGTGCCAATGAAATAAGACAATATTTGTCTTATTCTGAGGTCCAAGCAATGATTGCACCCTATGAAAAAAGTCGTTTGTGGAACGAGGCACAGGCCAGTCACAATCGGAAACGAGTTCAACAATATAATCAAAAACTGATGACATTTAGTGAAAAGTTAACAACTGCGGCTAAAAATATTCAAGAATATGATCGCCAAGCAGGTAATCAGTTATTTGCACAGAGATGAAAGGATGTTGCACATGGATGAACTGGAAAGAGAACTTCAATTGGAATTAGAACGTGTACAAAAGATACAAGAACGCCAAGCCATTCAAGCTGTGATTACAGCAAAACAAACCAGAATCGCAACCATCAAACAAACCTCCACACATACAATCAAGAAACTTTCAGAATTGATGAGCAAACAATCAAAAACTACCTTGCCTTCTTCCTTAAAAGGTGCCTTCCAAGGGCAAGTGGCGGACGCAGCGAGCCATTATTTGAAAGCGATTCCTGACGCAAATTTAAAAACACCAGCAAAAGGAGGTTAAGAGATGACACCGGAAGAAAAACGCCGCAGTTACCAGATGATTGAAGACAACTATTATCAAGAAAAGCGCAGAATCAATCAACAACAGCAACATGTTTTCACTGAAATCCAGCGATTTAGACAACAAACGAACCAACTAGTAGACAAGGTGGCTTATTTTACTAGAAATGATACTTGGGACAAACGAATGTTTCATCATCAAATAGCCACCAGTTTAGATGAAGTGAAACGAACAGAAAATCGGTTTGTTTCAATCCTAGAAGAAACAGAACAAGCCATGCGGAAAAATTATCGAAAAGAGATTGAGAAATTGGAAGAAATGGCAAGAATAGATTTGTAAGGGATTGGTAAATACGGATTGACAGGATGTCTTTTTGTTCAATATGTTCAAACAAATAATGGAATTCTTCAGGAGTACATTATTCTTGTTCTCTAATTTTTAGCAAGCCAGTGACGGAACAAGATTGTTTTTTTACAAAAAACGAGTATACTTAATAGAGAAGCGAATGCAGAGAAACCGAAAAAAGGCACTTGACAGATTTGTCTGAGGGCCTTTTTTCAATGATAGAAGGAGGTTCATTTTGTGACAGAAAAAGCACGCGATTTATTTGATAAACTGATGACGCAAATTCAGTTAGATGACACAGCGAAAGAACATCCCTTAATTCAAAATGGCCGGATTGACAAGGTCATTGTTCACCAACAAAGTCGCTTATGGGAATTTCATTTAAGTTTTGATGAATTGATGCCAGTGATGCTATATCAAACATTTATGCAACAATTGGAACTAGCTTTTCAACAAATTGCGCAGGTTTCCGTTCAAATAACCACAAATCAGACAACATTTACAGAGGAACAATTAACGGATTATTGGCAGTTGGCCTTGTTAAATAGTCAATGCAATACGCCGTTAGTTCAGAAAGTCTTAAAAACACAGACACCACAATTTGAAGATCGGAAAATTATTTTACCTGTTGATAATGAAGCAGTTATTCCTTATTTGAAGCAACAATATTTACCAATTATTGAGGAACTTTATTTCTCTTACGGGTTTCCTAAATTTCATATTGAACCAAAAATGGATCAACAGCAAGCTGCAGAAGTGCTGAAAAAGTTTGAAGAGCAAAAATTAGAACAAGCCGCAGCCTTTCAACAACAAGCTGCTGAATCGCTTGTTAAACATGAACAAATGAAAAAAGAAAAACAACAACAAGCGCCTGCGTTTGATGGTCCAATTCGTTTAGGTCGGAATATTCCCAATGATGAACCCGTTATGCCAATGGGAAATATACTGGAAGAAGAACGTCGGATAACGATTGAAGGCTTTATTTTTGATAAAGAAGTGCGTGAATTGCGTTCTAAACGAAAAATTTTAATTTTGAAAATAACTGATTATACTTCCTCTTTCGTGGTGAAGAAATTTTCGAATGGGGAAAAAGATGAACAAGTTTTTGATGCGATTCAACCGCAAAGTTGGATTCGTGTTCGTGGTAGTGTACAAGAAGATACCTTCATGCGTGATTTAGTCATGAATGCTCAAGATTTGATGGAAGTCGCCCATGCGCCAAGAAAAGACTACGCGCCAGAAGGTGAAAAACGTGTAGAATTACACATGCATAGTAACATGAGTACAATGGATGCGACCAATAAAGTCGGTGACTTGGTGGCGCAAGCGGGGAAATGGGGTCACAAGGCCATCGCAATTACGGATCATGGCGGCGCCCAAGCGTTTCCTGATGCCCATGCTGCAGGTAAAAAAGCAGGCGTTAAAATTTTATACGGCGTGGAAGCCAATATTGTTGATGATGGTGTACCCATTGCTTACAACGAAGAACATATTGAATTAACAGATGCTACCTATGTGGTCTTTGACGTGGAAACAACGGGGCTTTCCGCTGTTTATGATACAATTATTGAATTGGCCGCAGTCAAAATGCACAAAGGAAATGTCATTGAGACTTTTGAGCAGTTTATTGATCCTGGCCATCCATTATCTCAAACGACAATCAATTTAACTGGGATTACAGATGAAATGGTGCGCGGTTCAAAATCCGAAGAAGAAGTTTTACGCATGTTTAAAGAGTTTTCAGAAGGAACTATTTTAGTGGCCCACAACGCTTCTTTTGATATGGGGTTCTTAAATACAAGTTATGGCAAACATGGAATACCTGAAGCGGCTAATCCCGTCATCGATACATTAGAATTATCCAGATTCTTGTATCCACATTTCAAAAGCCATCGTCTAAATACCTTATCGAAAAAATTTGGCGTCAACTTAGAACAACATCACCGCGCCATCTATGACTCGGAATCAACAGGTCATTTGTGCTGGATTTTCTTAAAAGAAGCGAAAGAGAATCATGATATGCATTTCCATGATGATTTGAATCGTCATATTGGCGAAGGAGACTCATACAAACGAGCTCGACCTTTCCATGCAACGATTTTAGCAACAACTCAAGCAGGATTAAAAAATCTTTTTAAATTAATTTCCATGTCCAATGTAGATTATTTTTTCCGAGTACCACGGATTCCTCGTTCGCAATTATCGAAGTTAAGAGAAGGACTTTTAATCGGTTCCGCATGTTCAAACGGCGAAATTTTTGAAGCAATGATGCAAAAAGGTGTCGAAGAAGCAAAAAATCGTGCCAAATTCTACGATTATATTGAAGTTATGCCCAAACCAGTTTACGCGCCATTAATTGAACAAGAATTGGTGAAAAATGAAGCAGATTTGGAAGAAATTATTAGTAATCTAGTGAAAATCGGTGACGAACTTGGCAAGCTGGTTGTCGCCACTGGAAATGTTCATTATTTAAATGAAGAAGATGCCATCTATCGGAAAATTTTAGTCGGGTCTATGGGTGGCGCTAATCCGTTAAATCGCCATAGTTTACCAAAGGTTCATTTCAGAACCACCGATGAAATGTTAACGGAATTTCAATTTTTAGGACAAGACGTCGCTAAGCGAATTGTAGTAGAAAATCCCAACAAAGTCGCTGATTTATGTGAAGAAGTTATTCCAGTAAAAGACGATTTGTATACGCCAAAAATTCCTGGGTCTGAACAAGAGATCACTGATTTAAGCTACAATCGTGCGCGCGAATTGTATGGCGATCCTTTACCAGAAATTGTCGAAAAACGGTTAGAAAAGGAACTGAATTCGATTAACGGGAATGGTTTCTCGGTCATTTATTTAATTTCTCAAAAACTGGTGCATAAAAGTAATGAAGACGGCTATTTAGTCGGTTCACGGGGCTCTGTCGGTTCGAGTTTTGTTGCGACAATGACAGGGATTACTGAAGTAAATCCTTTAGCGCCACATTATTATTGTCCTGAGTGTCAATATTCTGAGTTCTATGAAGATGGTTCCTATGGTTCAGGGTTTGATATGCCTGAAAAAGCCTGTCCAAAATGTGGTGCTCGATTGTTTAAAGATGGTCACGACATTCCTTTTGAAACGTTCTTAGGGTTCCATGGCGACAAAGTTCCCGATATCGATTTGAACTTTTCTGGCGATTATCAAGCCGAAGCCCATAACTACACGAAAGTTCTTTTTGGTGAAGAATATGTCTACCGGGCAGGAACCATTGGTACAGTAGCCGACAAAACAGCGTATGGCTTTGTTAAAGGATATGAAAGAGATCATAATTTACATTTGCGCGGCGCTGAAATTGATCGCTTAGCTAAAGGTTCAACAGGGGTTAAACGGACGACTGGGCAGCATCCCGGCGGTATTATTGTAATTCCTGATTACATGGATGTTTATGATTTTACGCCAATCCAATACCCTGCAGATGATCAAGAGGCAGAATGGAAAACGACGCACTTTGATTTCCATTCTATTCACGATAATATTTTAAAACTTGATATTCTGGGACATGATGATCCAACCGTGATTCGGATGTTACAAGATTTATCTGGGATTGAGCCAAAAACAATCCCAACAGACGATCCAGAAGTGATGCGTATTTTTGAAGGACCTGATGTTCTAGGTGTGGATGCAGAGCAAATTTATTCTAAAACAGGAACGTTAGGAATTCCTGAATTTGGGACACGTTTCGTTCGAGGTATGTTAGAACAGACCCATCCATCAACTTTTGCAGAATTACTTCAAATTTCTGGACTGTCTCACGGAACCGATGTGTGGTTAGGGAATGCAGAAGAGTTGATTCGCCGTGGCGAAGCCAATCTTGCTGAAGTAATTGGTTGTCGGGATGATATCATGGTATATTTAATTCATGCTGGTTTGGACAGTGGGATGGCCTTTAAGATTATGGAAACGGTACGTAAAGGACAATGGAATAAGATTCCTGATGAACTACGGGATACGTATTTAAATGCGATGAAAGAAAACAACGTCCCTGACTGGTATATTGATTCTTGTTCTAAAATTAAATATATGTTCCCGAAAGCCCATGCGGCAGCATACGTATTAATGGCGTTGCGGGTCGCTTACTTTAAAGTTTATTTCCCAATCTTATATTACTGTGCGTTTTTCTCCGTTCGGGCGGATGACTTCGACTTAGTGGCAATGTCACAAGGGAAAGAAGCTGTGAAAGCACGAATGAAAGAAATTACGGACAAAGGGATGGACGCCTCCACTAAAGAGAAAAACTTATTAACGGTTTTAGAATTATGTAATGAAATGCTGGAACGGGGCTATAAATTTGGCATGATCGATTTGTACAAATCGGATGCTGAAAATTTTGTGATTGAAGGGGATACCTTGATTGCACCTTTCCGAGCAGTGCCAAGTTTAGGACTCAACGTAGCGAAAGCCATTGTCGCTGCGCGAGAAGAGCAACCGTTCTTGTCGAAAGAAGATTTGGCAACACGAGGCAAAGTTTCTAAAACGTTGATTGAATACATGAATGAAAATGGTGTCTTAAAAGACTTGCCAGATGAAAACCAATTATCATTATTTGATATGTTATAAAAGAAAAATCTCTTAGAAAAAGGCCGGTGAAGCAACTTATTCACCGGCCTGTTTTAGTCATCAAATAAATTAGAAAATCATTGCTAGAAGCGTTTTAATTACTTATTAAAAAGCCATCTTTATTTAATTATGTTGAGCTTGTGCATAAAAAGTAAAATGCTTATGATAAATGAAGAGCTTTATTTTTTTTAATAAGAAAGGAATTGGTTATATGGACAAAAAGCAATTACGATGGTTCACCGTCGGGTTAATTGCCTTTAACATGGTCTGGGGTCTTGGAAATGTTGTGAATAATTATGCACAACAAGGGATTTCAGTGGTCACTTCATGGCTTTTGATTTTAGTTTTATATTTTATTCCCTATGCGTTAATCGTAGGACAATTAGGTTCAACATTTAAAGACAGCAATGGTGGGGTTAGTTCGTGGGTGCAAAACACCAGTACTAAACGTCTAGCCTATTATGCAGCATGGACTTATTGGGTAGTGCACATTCCTTACTTGGCACAAAAACCACAAGCAATTTTAATTGCCTTAGGTTGGGCAGTTCAAGGGAATGGAAACCTAGTCAATACGATGCCAATCGTAACGGTATCATTTATTTCATTAATAATTTTCTTGGTTTTCTTGTTATTATCAACAAAAGGGTTAACCACCTTAAAAGTTATTGGTGGTTTAGCTGGAACCGCCATGTTTGTGATGTCTATTTTATTCATTTTATTAGCGGTAGGCGCACCATTTATTAATTCAACGGTTGAATTTGCGACGCCAAACATGTCACAAGTCAGCACCTACATTCCTAAATTTGATTTTAGTTATTTTACAACCGTATCAATGTTAGTTTTTGCGGTAGGTGGCGCTGAAAAAATTTCTCCTTACGTAAATGCAACTAAAAATCCAGCCAAAGAGTTCCCTAAAGGAATGATTTTCCTAGCGGCAATGGTTGGTTTATCGGCTGTTTTAGGTTCATTTGCAATGGGAATGTTATTCTCAAGTGACAATATTCCTAAAGATTTAATGGCAAATGGTGCCTACAGTGCCTTCCAAAAATTAGGCGCATATTATGGTGTCGGTAATCTCTTAATGATTGTTTATGCTTTGACGAATACAGTGGGTCAAGTGGCTGCGTTAGCCTTTTCAATTGATGCTCCACTGAAAATTCTTTTAGCTGAAGCAGATCCAGAATTTGTTCCAAGTTGGTTACGTAAACGTACGAAAAAAGGTACGTTAATTAATGGTTACTTATTAACAGGTATTTTAGTAAGTATTATTATTGCTTTACCGATGTTTGGGTTGAAGGACATGAACGAAGTGGTTAAATGGCTAACTAACTTAAATTCTGTAGTTATGCCAATGCGTTACTTGTGGGTCTTCTTTGCCTATATGCTTCTAAACAAAGCGTACAAACAATTTAATTCAGAATATAAATTTGTTAAAAATCCTAAAATTGGTTTTGTGTTTGGTCTCTGGTGTTTCCTATTTACAGCCTTTGCTTGTATCTTAGGAATGGTGCCTAAATTTGAGTATGCCTCAGATCCCCAAGGCTGGTTGTTCCAATTAGCTTCTAACATTGTGACACCAATCGTCTTAATTCTATTAGGAATGATTTTACCAGCAATTGCACGTCGCGAGAAAAAAGACACGATTTTGCCAATTGATTCAGCAGAATAATTGGTTACATGTTTCAAGAATAAAATAGTCAGTATAAGTATTTTGCGTGAGATAAATGGTCAGCAGGACTGTTTGTCTCACGTTTTTTTCTGTCGATTTTTCTCTAAAATTTCTATTGTCTCTTAAAAATATGAGAAAATCAGAAGAATTTCTCCTGTATACTAAAGGTATCTATCATTAAAAAATGGTTATTAACGGAGAAAAAGGAAGTGAACCTCATGACTAAAACACTTGAAACACAACCAGAAGAGAAAACGGTCTTTCTTTGTAAAGAAACGAATCCAGATTTTTTAGGACGAGAAATTTATGCGGATAATGTTGAAACACCGTATAATTTTTACTTAATTCGCAAGCTTTATTTAGCGAAAGAGTACCAAAATTTAGCAGAAGGGGAACAATTTTTTGAGGCTTTATGTGAAAGTTGGGATGAATCAGAACAGTTTGAAGAGTTAATTGTTAAAAAGATTTATGTCTATGTTGAAACGGAGTTAATGTACTACACTGTTTATTTTGGAAGCTTTGAGCCGACCACTCGTGACTTACGATTCGCACTGAAACAATGGATGTATGAAATACCGACAACTAAAAATAAAAAAACAGTCCGTATGAATGAAACCAATGTGCAAGTAGTGCCGCAAGAAAATCAAATAACGGAATTAGCTGGTGAAATTGCTGTCTTACGTGAAATGTTGACACTTTTAAAAGAAAATTTAGCCTCCTTGAATGAAGCCGTTAATCAAACGAGAAATCCCGTCATTTCTAGACAAATAAAAACGATCCATTTGAAAAGAGCTTCTCCTGTGATAACCGCAGAACAGGCATCGCTGAAAGTATCAGAGGATGCTAATCTGGAACAACCAGACGTCAATATCTCGCCTAATAATTTGGAAAAGCAAGAAGTTGAAACAACTGTAGCAACAAGTGAAGCAGAGCTTCCTGTTAACAAACCAGCGCTTGAAGAACCAGCGAAAGAACCAGTGTTATCTGAACTAGCGCCATTTAAAGAAGCGCTGCCAGAAGAACCTCAAGAAAACCAGCAGAGTACCGCGGCAAAACCTTTATTTACTTTTCCACAAGAAACAGAAAAAAGCTCGTTAAATTCAGTGAATAAGTCTGCCGAAAAAGAGGAGGAGCAGAAGTCAGAAAAAGAAGCTGTCTCTATGGAAAGTGAGAAAGAAAATTCATCAAGTCGGACAATTCCTGCGGACTTTCAACGACAATTGGACGAATTAGAAGAGGAAATTTATCGTCGCTTTATGAGTCGCCAGTTAGAGGATACTGATGGAAATCAAGCAGTACCGAAAATAACGATTGAAAAAAGACAGTTAGAAGCACAAATGTTTGAAGCAAAAGCATTCTCACAATCATTTAAACAAGTTCAAAAGAAAAAGGCAAGAGATGTGCGAATTTGCAATCAGTTAAGTTGTATGAAACTAGAAAAAGGATTAGATAAATTTTTAGACGAAGTTACAGAATATGTTGAAAAGCGGACACTATTTAATAAAAAGGTTCGTTGTCCGCTACCAGTAATTAGAGAATTGGAAGGCTATGGGCAATTAAACCAGTATATGCAGAAAATCCTTGACTGTTATTAATCGTTTATTTAGGAGAAGGTAAGACAAAACCGTTCAATTTATCAGCTTTTAAGCCTGAAACAAAAATCACTTTGGATTTTTGTTTCAGGCTCTTTCTTATTATTTCTGGAAAAGATTTCAAGAGAATTTTTGAAATACTAGTGAAAATCCTATAAATTGTAGTATAATTTTCAAAGATGAATGAAAGGCGTGAAGTCATTGAAAGACAAACAAGTGTATGCAGTAGTTGACCTTGAAACGACTGGAACAGATCCTACAAGTGATCGGATCATTCAGTTTGGATGCGTTCTCGTTCAAGATGGAAAGATTATTGCGAACTTTGCGACAGATGTGAATCCCAATCAAGTAGTACCAAAACAAATTCAAAGTTTAACGGGGATTAGTAATACGCAAGTTCAAAAAGCGCCTTATTTTGAAGATGTAGCACATACAATTTATCATTATCTGGAAGATACTATTTTTGTGGCGCATAACGTCCACTTTGATTATAATTTTTTAGCTCGTGAACTGGTACGGTGTGGCACGCCGCCACTTACCATTCCAGCCATTGATACAGTGGAATTGGCACAGATTTTTTTACCGACAGAAAAAAGTTTCCGTTTAAGTGATTTGTCGGAAAGCTTAGGTTTGTCTCATGAGAATCCCCATCAAGCAGATAGTGATGCGCAGGTTACAGCCGAACTTTTGTTATTAATTCAAGAAAAAATGAAATCTTTACCATTAGTCACTATGGAAAAAATTGCGGAATTAAGTCAACAGACAGCGCGGGAAACCAGTACTTTTATTCAACAAACGTATGAACAAATGAAAAAACAAGTCACACCATTAAATCCAGCTTATCAAGTGGTCAGTGGCATTGCTTTACGCAAAAAAGAAGTTCCTCTTTTTGAAGAAACGTTCTATCAGACTAGCACGTATCCCAAAACTAAAAAAGCCAAAGAAAAACTGTTTGGCGAACGTTTCGCTTATCGTGCGGAACAGAGTCGGATGATGAATTTAGTCTATCATCATTTTACAGAAGGAACGACAAAAGATTTATTTATTGAAGCGGCGACTGGAACGGGAAAAACATTAGGCTATCTGTTGCCGATGAGCTATTTAGCAACGCCAGAAAAACCAGTCATCATTTCAACAGTTTCGATTGTTTTACAAAATCAATTAGTGGAAAAAGATTTACCATTAGCCAATCAAATCTGCCAAGGGAAATTACGAGGCATTGTTATTAAAAGCCATCGACACTATCTTGATTTACAACGCTTTAAGGCAACGTTGAATCAGCCAACTCCGCAAAAACAATACGCTCTTTATCAAATGGGCGTTCTCGTCTGGTTGCTAGAAACAGAAACGGGCGATTTAGATGAACTACAATTGACGAATTTAAATCATTTATTCTGGAAAGAAGTTACACATCGCGGATTGGATTTTCTTTCAAAAAAAGATGAACTTTATGAAGTTGACTTTTTAAGACATCTGTATAAAAAAGTCGCTCAAAGTAACGTGTTGATTGTTAATCATGCATTTTTGGCGCAAGAGTCGCTAAGAAAACAACCGTTATTACCTGAAAGTCCGTGGCTAATTATTGATGAAGCACATCATTTACCAGACATCGCTAGTCGGATGGCGAGCGAACGAGTAAACAGTGTGATACTAAAAAAACAAGTCACGCATTTTATTGAAAAAGAGCAACTTTTTGTTGCTTTACAGCAAATTTTTCAACAGTTTTCTGAAGAGCAGCGGCTTGTAAAAATTTATCAGCAAGGTTTACTGGATTTTGTGGATGAATGGCAAGATTTTCTTTTTGAATTGCATCGTTTATTTAGTAAAACGCAGAAGCGAATAGACCATCAGGAGTTGCTTTTAACCAAAGAACGTATTGATTATTTATCTGCTGCGGGAGAAAAACATAGTCAAACGCTCCAGCTTTTACTGCAGGAGCTGTTGACTATTCAAAGTAAGTTACAGCAAACAATTATGAGTCAGTTGGAAACCTTTAGTTTGGCTGATCGCATCGTTTTTGTTCGCTTGTTTCAATTTTTTGATGAAATTGAACGTATTCATCACTGTTTTACCATTTATCTTGATGATTGGCGTCCACGTTGGGTAAAAGAATATTTACCACAAAATGATGACCATGGCTTGATTGAAATTCATGACTTAGAAGCTAGTTTGCTTCCTGAAACAAAGTGGTATCCGCGGTATGAACGAATTATTTATACAAGCGGCACATTGAAGTTTGGCAACAATAAAAAGTATTTACCGCAACGGTTAGGTTTAACAGAGGTGACGTTCAAAACCCTGCCAACGCCATATAACTATGCAGAAAATGCGCGAGTCTATGTACCGGAAGAAGCAGTAGCCATTCAAAATGCCTCTTCCTATGAAATGGGTCAATACATTTCAGATACCATTGAAAAATTGATGGCGCAAGAGGAACGTTCGATGTTGGTTCTTTTTACTTCGCATGAATTATTGTCCACCGTGTATCATCAAGTCCAGCCAAGATTATTGGAAAAAGGACAAGAGGTCCTCGCCCAAGGGATTAGCGGCAGTCGTGAAAAAATTCTTAAACGGTTCTCTAATGGAAAACCGAATGTCTTGCTAGGAGCCGATAGCTTTTGGGAAGGTGTGGACTTACCAGGAACAGCTTTACAGTTATTGATAGTCACGCGTTTGCCTTTTGAAAACCCGAAACGACCACTTGTGCAAGCAAAATATGCGTATTTAGAAGCAGAAGGGATACAACCATTTGCTCAAGAAGCGGTACCAAAAGCAGCCTTACGTTTACGACAAGCACTGGGCCGTTTAATCCGTTCTGAAGAAGACAGAGGGGCATTGCTGATTCTGGATCGTCGTTTAGTCACTGCAAAATATGGCAAACGATTAATCAAAGCGTTTCCCAAGGGACTCTCAGTAAAAGAAGCGCCCATGCCTGAAATTTTAGAAGAATTAAAGGAATTTTTAAACAAATAATTGATTATTTTTAGGTCATATTTGTGAAAGGCCGCTATTTTTCTGCTATAATAAGACCCAGTAAGTTTAGAGAGGATGGAAGGATTTTTGGAGGAATTAGAAGAAAAGAAAGAGAAGAAACGGATTACTGTCCTTTTAACCCTATTGGCAATCCTTTTAGCAATTCTTGTAACAATAATTATCTTTTTTGTACGAACCAATCAACCAATGGCTCAAGCCAAAAAAGAAGCAACCGCAATTGCCAAAACTTCTGCTAATTTAGAAACAGTTGATAAATTTTACTGGTTTACACGCAAAAATACGTATTTTACTTTAACCGGCAAAAATGATAAAGGCACAGAGATTGTCGTGATTGTCCCTAAATCGGGAGAAAAAGTCACGGTCTTAAATCAAAAAGATGGTCAAACTGAACAACAAATAACAGACATTGTTGCTAAAGCCCATCCCGATGAATCGGTGATGAAAGCTACGTTAGGGCTTTATGATAAGCGCCCTGCATGGGAAGTGGTCACCGAAAATGATCAAGGAGTACTGACGTATTATTTGATGAGCTTTGATAAAGGTGAAGAGATCAACGTTGTCAAAGATATTTAATTTAGATAGGTTTTGATGAAAGTGGGAGTGAAAGGCGTATGAACGTATCAAATCGAGCACAGCAATTGACTCCTTCTGTTACATTAGCAGCTGCCGCCAAAGCGAAAGCATTAAAAGCAAAAGGTGTAGATGTTTTAAGCTTAACGGTTGGGGAACCAGATTTTGTAACCCCGAAAAATATTCAAAAAGCAGCAATTGCTTCAATTGAGGATGGAAGAGCAAGTTATTACACTCCTTCTGGCGGTATTCCTGAATTAAAGCAAGCGATTGTTTCTTATGTGGAACGAGAATATAAACTTTGTTATCAACCCAAGCAAGTTATTGTGACAGATGGTGCCAAATATGCGCTATATCTATTATTTCAAGCCATTTTGAACGTTGGGGACGAAGTGATTATCCCTGTCCCTTATTGGGTAAGTTATGGTGAACAAGTCAAGTTAGCAGAAGGCAAGCCAGTATTTGTATCAAGCACGCAAGAGCAATCATTTAAAGTATCAGTCGCACAATTAGAAGCTGTACGAACAGACAAAACGAAAGCAATCATTTTAAATTCACCATCTAACCCAACTGGTGTTATTTATACGGAAGAAGAATTACGCCAAATTGGTGAATGGGCAGTTGCTCATAATATCCTCATTATTGCAGATGATATTTATGGCCGTTTGGTGTACAATGGACATCGGTTCACACCAATTGCAACCATCTCAGAAGCAATTCGTCAACAGACAATCATTATTAATGGTGTTTCCAAAACATATGCAATGACAGGCTGGCGCATTGGTTTTGCAGTCGGTGATGAAAAAATTATTCAAGCAATGACACAACTCGCTTCACAATCCACCAGTAATCCAGTCGCGGTTAGCCAATATGCGGCAATTGAGGCTTTAACAGGTGAACAGTCGACAGTTGAAGACATGCGTCAGGCCTTTGAAAAACGCCTGAATCATATCTATCCAAAAGTAGCAGCTTTGCCAGGCGTTTCGCTAATAAAACCTGAAGGCGCCTTTTATCTATTCCCGAATGTCAAAAAAACGTTAGAAATTTGTGGGTATGATAACGTGACTAACTGGGTGGAAGATTTATTACAAGAAGCGCATGTTGCTCTGGTAACGGGAGAGGGCTTTGGTGCACCAGAACATGTGCGGATGAGCTATGCGACAGATTTAATGACGTTAGAAAAAGCGATTGAGCGAATGAACGACTTTATAGAAAAGAAACGAATTCAGCACAACGCCTAAAAGAATAAACTAAGAAATGAACGGAGAGACAAACGTGGAACAAATTCAAATTATTGATTCAAACAAACATGTTGGAGAAACAGTAAAAATTGGCGCTTGGATTGCTAACAAACGCTCAAGCGGAAAAATTGCCTTTTTACAATTACGTGACGGGACAGCCTTTTTCCAAGGTGTCGTGTTCAAACCAAACTTCATTGGAGCCTTTGGTGAAGAAGCTGGTACAGAAAAATTCCAAGAAATTAAACATTTATCACAAGAAACAGCAGTCATGGTTACTGGTGTTATCAAAGAAGATAGCCGTTCTAAATTCGGCTATGAAATGGATATCACTGATTTAGAAGTCGTTGGCGCTTCAGAAGATTACCCAATTACGCCGAAAGAACACGGCACAGATTTCTTAATGGATCATCGTCATTTATGGTTACGTTCAAGCAAACAACATGCAATCATGTTAGTTCGTAACGAAATTATTCGTGCTACTTACGAGTTCTTTAACGAACAAGGATTCATTAAAATTGATAGCCCAATTTTAACAGGCTCAGCACCAGAAGGCACAACAGAATTATTTGAAACAGATTACTTCGGACAACCAGCATTCTTATCACAAACAGGTCAATTATATGCAGAAGCTGGTGCGATGGCATTTGGAAAAGTCTTTACTTTTGGACCAACTTTCCGTGCGGAAAAATCCAAAACTCGTCGTCACTTAACGGAATTCTGGATGATTGAACCAGAAATGGCATACACAACTCATGAAGAATCACTAGATATTCAAGAAGCCTATGTAAAACATTTAATTAAATCGGTATTGAAAAATCAACAATATCCATTGGATGTTTTAGAACGTGATACAGCGTTACTAGAGAAATATGTTTCGGAACCATTCAAACGTATTACTTACGATGATGCGATTGAGTTATTACAAAAAGAAGAAGCAAACAATGATTATGATCACATTGAATGGGGCGAAGACTTTGGTAGCCCACATGAAACCTTTATTTCAAATTACTATGGCGTTCCAACATTCATTTTAAATTATCCAAAAGCAATTAAAGCCTTCTATATGAAACCACATCCAACACGTGAAGATGTTGTAATTTGTGCCGATTTAATTGCACCAGAAGGTTATGGTGAAATTATCGGTGGTTCAGAGCGTGCAACTGATTATGATTATTTGAAAGAAAAAGTAGCTGAGTTTGGCTTATCTGAAGAAGAATACAGCTGGTATTTAGATTTACGTAAATACGGTTCTGTGCCACATTCTGGCTTCGGATTAGGTTTAGAACGTGCTGTTACGTTCATTACTGGTAATGAACATATTCGTGAAGCGATTCCGTTCCCACGTATGTTAAACCGTATTTATCCATAGAGAAAAATGGAAACTGGAAGTTTAAGCGTTTAGCTTGAACTTCCAGTTTTATTTGATGCGATAAAGCTTAAATTGATATTCACCAATTAGTAATGTTAAGGGAGTAAAAAAGATGGTTTTCTTTGGTTTTTTATTTATTTTTCTGCTTTCGGTAATTTTATTTGTCTCTGATCGCTATACAATGAAATACGTTTTATGGATTATTTTAGCTGTAACATGGAAAAATTTATTCATATTTAAACTAATTAGCTATTCTATAAATGATAGTGGATTTTTTTATCTGATATATGACATTTTGGTTGTACCGTTATTTTTTATAATGACAGGTGTGGTTCTTTTAATCGAAAGTTTCTACAAAAAAACACGCTCATTTATTCCAGAGGCACTTTTGGTTTTGACTTTTGCATTGTTAGGGAGTAGTTATGGAGAAACAGTGTTAAGTGAAGTAACGCCTAGTTGGTTAATGATTCAGTTGATCGTAGTGGTCTATTTTTGTTATTTATTGTTACAAAACTTAACTGAGAAGAAGTAGGAAAGAAAGAGAAAAACTGAATTAAGCTTTTATTATTAAAGGAGGTGAACAGAAGCGATGATCAGTACACATCTATTTGCCTATGAAGATATAATTGGTAGCCTGTTGGCTTTCCTAGGACTGTTATATGCCATCAGGACGGAAAGTATCATTAGATATTTTGTATTGACTATTGTTGCAATTATCTGGATCAATCCAGTCTTATTTAAGAATTACATAGTTGTCTTATCGAACATATTTTTACAATTTATGTTTATTCCGTTATTTTTATTATCACTGTCAATCATTTTTTTGACAGAAAAAGAGAATAGATTATTTTGTATACCAATTATTTTTTTAGTATTTCTTGTCTTTTCACAAGCTACTTGGCTTTATGAGTATAATACAGAGTTAAGAGTTAGTGCAGTATTTATGATACTGTTAGGGATATATCTCAAACTAGTAAAAATAATTAAGCAGTAAAACAAAAAGAGGTCGGGACAGAAGTGTTTAACTCCGAGAAATAAGCCGAAGGGGTTGCTTCTGTTCTCGCCGTGTATCAGTTTTTGAGCGTGGAGCAAAAATCCAAAGTGATTTTTGTCCCACGCTCTTTTTGATTCCCTTACGCCTGCCATAATTTTTGCATCTGGTCCAAAATATCAATGACTTCTGTCGTGAAAAATAAGGAGCGGTTGGGTTGTGTACCTTTGATTGCTTCAACCATATTGTAGATTTCGTAATTCATGGCTTCAGCTGAATACCCAGAAACGATGGTCTCAACCGTACCGTCGTTGTAGTGAACAATCGCTTCATCTGCGCGTGGATAATCTGTAATGGTAATATAGGCATCTTCAAAAGCAACAATTCCTTGCTTTGGCATTTTTGCTTGGAATGTTAATGAAATAGTAGCCAACTCATTTTCTTTATTCCGAAGCAATGTCACCGATTGTTCATCAACGCCAGTAGAGAAGGGAACCATGCTAGAAGCTAAAACGTCAGGTTGTGAGCTGAGAAACCAACGAGCAAACGAAACCGCATAAGTACCAATATCTAACAATGCGCCGCCTGCTAAGTCAGGATTAAAAAAGCGATTTTTAGGATCGGGTTCTTTGTAACTTCCAAATGGTGCTTGAATCATTTTTAACTGACCAAATTTGCCAGCATCCATCAAGCGACGTAATTCGTCGTATAGTGGCATGTTAAAAATAGTCATGGCCTCTGCTAAAATAAGGTCATTTTTTTCTGCAACTGCCAAGGCTTGTTTTAATTCTGCCGCGTTCATCGTAATAGCTTTTTCACACAACACATGTTTTCCGGCCTGGAGCGCTTTTAAAATGTGTTCAGCATGTTGTTTATTTGGCACTGCTATATAGACAACATCGATCGTTTCATCTGCTAGCAATTCTTCATAAGAACCATAGGCTTTAGGGATTGAATAATCAGCGGCAAATTGTTCTGCTTTAGTCAATGTCCGTGAAGCAACAGCTGCAAGTTGGCTAGTTTCTTGTTTAAACGTTGAAGCAAATTCGTGGGCAATCCCACCTAATCCTACGATGCCCCATTGATATAATTTTTTTGTCAAAAGAAGTCCTCCTAATCTATGCAATTTCTTCAAATCTTCTTCATTATTTATTATACTGTAAACAAGAGAAATTAGAAAACAAGGACAATTTTGTAAATATGATAAAATCCAGAGATAAAAAGATGCTTTTTTTAGAGAATTTCAGTAAAATAGAAAATGGAGGCGAATGATTATGCATCAAGTTTATGTAGATATTATTGTTGACGCAATTATTGAACAGTACCAAACAGAAGAAAATTTTTACTCCGCTTATCAAATTCAAGCAGCCGATTGGCAAGCTTGGAAAGAAGGCCAATTTGGTTTGGACAATGAAGTCATGCAAAAAATTAAGAATTTGTTTACGGATTATGAGTGGATGCTGACTCAAAAAATACTCCGCCAAACCATCTTATTTCCGGAAAAACGCAACCTAGCTGTTTCGGAATATAAACGGTTAAAAACAACAATTGCCAAAAAATGGTTACAATCTGATTTGGGCGTTGTAGAATTGATTCCTAACAATAAACAGGAACAAGAAATTGCTGCTGGTTATATTGATTTGAAAGTGACGCTGGCCTATGGTGAATGGGGTTTTGATGATATTATTACATTCCGGTTACCAGCTACGATTCAACGACAATTGGAAGGTTCAAAAGTTGAATTATTAGATTGGGTCAATGAAAATCTGATGGATACTTACGTAGGTGAATAACGAATAGGAAGGATGGTCTTTTGAAATACACAATTGCTGGGATTTTATCTGTGATTATTATGTTTGGTGCGGTAATTTTTGTCTTTTTTGGCAAAAAGCCAGTTGAAGAATCTGTTCACACATCAACTGAAACAACAGTGAAATCATCCACTAAAATTTCTGAAAGTAGTACAGTTTCTTCAACTGCTACCACTGAATCAAGTACTGAAATCACGAGCGTAAGCAGTGATGAAAGTTGATAATTTTCTGTGAAAATGATACAATTATTCGGTTATAGTAACAAATGAAATCAATCACGAAAGTGAAAGATAGTGAAACATTTTATCGGAAAATAAAAGATGAAGTGGGGAATTAATGAAGTGAGCAACTATCAGAAAAAAAGAAAAAAGCAGCTGAATTTGCCAAAGTTATTCTTAGGCGTAGTTGTCGTCGGTTTGGCCTTTGTCTTTTCGTTATCTGTCCTTTCTGATTCAGATAAGGGACAAAGCGAGTCAGTCAATCGCCAAAATGAAAACATCTCAAAAGAAGAATTTGTTGCTGAAATCACACCGTATGCACGTGAATTACAAGAATCTTACGGGGTATTACCAAGTATTATTATGGGGCAAGCAGTTTTAGAATCAAATTTTGGACAAAGTCAATTAGCATCGAAATATAACAATCTTTTTGGGATTAAAGCATATGGCAATCAACCAAAAGTCAATTTAGAAACAAAAGAGTATGTCAATGAGGTCTGGATTACGATTCAGGGTGATTTTCGAGTTTATGACAATTGGGAAGAATCCATGCGAGATCATACCAAGTTATTTGTTGATGGGGTCGATTGGGATCCAAATTTATATGAAAAAGTCTTGTTAGCCAAAAATTATAAAGAGGCTGCACAAGCGCTTCAAGATGCTGGATACGCAACGGATCCTACATACGCTGATAAGATCATTCATGTAATAGAAGAATACAATTTAAATAAATACGACCGTTAAGCATGGAGGAACGATGACAATGAGCGAAAAGTGGATTCCAGAAATTATGACGCCGCTGAAACAAGATATTGTAAAAATGCCAGAGATTATTCGGCAAGCCAGTGGCATTAAAATTTTTGGCCGTAAAATAAAATCAATTATTTTTACGACAGATATTGCGATTATCCGCAATACGGATGCACAGGCAGTGATTGCTGTATATCCTTTTACACCGCATCCAGCGATTACAAAAGGCATTATTGAAGCAGCGGATATTCCTGTCTTTTCAGGAGTCGGCGGCGGTTTAACGCAAGGCATGCGTTCTGCTTATATGAGTTTATTTGCAGAAGCACAAGGCTCAATGGGTGTCGTTTTGAATGGTCCTACACCAATTGAAACAATTAAAATGGTGGATGAAGCAATCGATATTCCTATTATCAGTACAGTAACTTCTATTCATACGCCAATTGATGAAAAACTTGCGGCTGGCGTGGATATGATTAATATCAGTGCAGGAAAAGACACTGCAGCCACCGTACGCTATTTCCGTGGCAAGTATCCAGAATTACCGATTATTGCAACAGGAGGACCAACTGAATCGAGTATTCATGAAACCATTATCGCCGGAGCGAATGCTATTACATATACGCCCCCTAGTAACGGTGAATTATTCAGCAAAAAAATGAAAAAATATCGTGAACAAGAAAAAGCAACCGATGAAGAATAAAAAACGCTTTGGCAGTCTATCCTGCCAAAGCGTTTTTGGCTATTTAATGTTCGCTTTTACGGAACAATGGAAGAATGAACCAATTATTTGAAAATTCTAATGAAAAAAAGTTGTTAAACCATTGAAAGTTAGAGATTTTTGTACTATCCTAGAGAAACATAGAAGCTTGTATAAGGTCAAAATACGGTTGACCGTCTCTACCCAGCACCGTAAATGCTGGTCTATAAGTGAAGAAGAGCGGATAGCCCTTTTTTGCTTTGGCAAAATGGGCTTTTTTCTTTTGTTAGAACACGAATATAAATAGCACTTTGTTTTATTTCGTTCGTTTTTAACGAACCGTCCTTTCCTCAGGATGAGAACAAAGCATCTATCGAAAAATAAGTAAAGGAGTTCATATTGTGAAGGAATTAGTCGAACGTATTAAAAATGATGGCCGTGTATTAGGTGAAGGTGTTTTAAAAGTAGATAGTTTTATTACGCACCAAGTGGATCCAGAATTAATGGAGGCTATGGGTAATCGTTTTGCTGAGGTTTTCGCAGAAGCAGGCATTACCAAAGTAATTACAATTGAAGCATCAGGAATCGCTCCTGCCTTATACGCAGCGCAAAAATTAGGCGTGCCAATGATCTTCGCTCGTAAGGCAAAAAGTTTAACCATGGATGAAGAGCTTTTAACGGCTTCAGTTTATTCATTTACAAAACAAGTGACAAGTCAAATTTCCATTTCAAGAAAATTTTTATCTGATGCTGATAAAGTGTTGATTATTGATGACTTTTTAGCTAACGGACAAGCTGCCAAAGGATTGGTAGAATTATGCCAACAGGCTGGTGCAAAGGTTGAAGGAATTGGTATCGTAATTGAAAAATCATTCCAAGATGGTCGTCAGTTATTAGAAGACATGGGCTTAAATGTAGTCTCTTTAGCACGTATTGCTTCATTAAGTGAAGGAACGGTGACGTTTTTAGAGGAGGATGCATAATCTTGGAAACAAAACAATTGAATACACCACAACAGACGGAAACACCAAATGGGAAAGCCGCCGTTTTAGGATTGCAACATTTATTAGCGATGTATGCTGGAGCAGTTGCCGTACCTTTATTAATCGGAACCGGCTTGAATTTTGATTCGCAACAAATGACGTATTTGATTTCAATCGATATTTTTATGTGCGGCGTTGCGACACTTTTACAATTAACGGTGAATAAGTTTTTTGGGATTGGCTTGCCAGTCGTTTTAGGTTGTGCCATTCAAGCAGTTGCACCTTTAATCATGATTGGTACGAACAAAGGGGTTGGTGCAATTTACGGTTCAATTATTGCTTCGGGCATTTTTGTCGTTCTTATTGCAGGATTTTTCTCAAAAATTAAACGTCTATTTCCGCCTTTAGTCACCGGCACAGTCATTACAGTTATTGGTTTGACCTTAATTCCTGTTGCTGTTGAAAAAATGGGTGGCGGCTTAGCAACGGACAAAAGTTTTGGTGATCCTAAAAACTTGCTCCTCGCATTTGTAACAATTGCCTTAATCATTGTTGTGCAAGTTTGGGGACGTGGCTTTATCAAGTCAATTGCCGTGTTAATCGGCCTAGTCGGCGGCACAATTTTAGCTGCGTTTCTGGGATTAGTGGACTTATCTCCTGTTGGTCAAGCTACGTGGTTTCATTTTCCACAGCCATTTTATTTTGGCAAACCAACGTTTGATCTTTCTTCTATTGTGTTGATGATTATTATTTCAATTGTTAGTATGGTTGAATCAACAGGTGTTTATTTTGCCTTAGGAGATATTACAGGGAAGAAAATTGGCGAAGATGATTTACGTCGTGGGTATCATGCAGAAGGTTTAGCCGTCATTTTAGGGGGGATTTTTAATACGTTTCCTTATACAGGTTTCTCTCAAAATGTCGGGTTAGTTCAATTATCTGGGATCAAAACACGTCGACCAATTTATTTTTCTGCTTTTTTCTTAATTATTTTAGGCTTATTACCAAAAATTGGTGCGATGGCCCAAATTATCCCAGAGCCAGTTTTAGGCGGCGGAATGCTGGTTATGTTTGGAATGGTGGCTGTCCAAGGAATGCGCATGTTGTCAAAAGTTGACTACTCAAATGACAAAAATTTATTAATTATTGCCATCTCGATTGGCTTTGGTTTAGGCTTTAATATTATGCCGACGCTCTTTAATAAAGTACCAGAAACTGTTAGCATGTTTACTGGTAATGGAATTGTCATGAGCAGCATTACCGCAATTATTTTAAATCTTTTATTCAATGGTTTAAAAGAAACCTCAGAAAGTAACGAATAGTTTCAAAAAAGTATGATAGATAAGGTCAGGTGGCTTTTCTTTCATACTTTTTTGACCTAATCATCGTTTAGAAAAATTTAATGTTTTCATCAATCTGAAGAGAAAAAGAGAAAAAAGCTTGGTTACAAAGAGACGAGTAGTAAGTTACCGCTGTTTTATCCTAAAGTATGTTAATAAATTCTGATGAGAAAACCTAATGGAAACACTGCTGGCACTTGAAGTTGAGCCTTTTTCCTTGTATCATGTAAAAAGAGCACTCTTAAAGGCTAGACTGCGACGAGAAACCGCAGAAGGATTTTAAGGATAAAACTGTGATGGAAAGTTGTGATGAACTTGGATAAACCACTATTACCTGGTCAAGTGATTGGTATCATTGGTGGCGGACATTTAGCAAAAATGATGGCCCTTAGTGCAAGAGAAATGGGGTTTCGAGTGGGTGTGCTAGATCCACAAATTGATTGTCCTGCTGCACAAGTTGCCGATTGGCAATTATTAGGAGCATATAATGATCCTGAAGCGTTAGAGAAATTGGCAAAACGTGCCCAAGTGATTACGTATGAATTTGAACATGCAGATGTTGATGCGTTAACAGCGATTCAACATTTGGCGAATATACCGCAAGGAACAGACATTTTAGCGATTACGCAAGATCGCTTAATGGAAAAAAGTTTCTTGGAAGATAATAATATTGTGATTGCACCTTATGCAACGATTGTTAGTCCGACTGATATTCAAGAAGCAATTGATGGCATTGGTTATCCGTGTATCTTGAAGAATACGCGAGGGGAAGGTCGTTATGTACTACATAGTACTTCAGACTTAGCGCCATCCATGAATCTTCTAAGAGAAGGAACCTGTGTTTTGGAAGCTTGGATTCCTTACGAAAAAGAATTATCTGTTCTGATTTCTGGTAATGGTCGTGGCGAATTTGCGACATTTCCAGTTGTGGAAACAATTAAAAAAGAGCGTAAGCTACATGAAACGATTGCACCAGCCCGAATTGATGACGAAGTCAGTGGTGAGTTGCAACGAATTGCTAAGGTGATTGCTAAAGCAGTTGGTTTAGTCGGCACCCTTTCAATTGAAATGTTTTATACAGAAACAGGCGGGATTTATGTAAATAAAATTTTACCTCGTCCAGAAGATGCTGGGAATTTTTCAATAGATGCTTGTTCTTTTAGCCAATATGATACGCATATTCGTGGCTTATGTAATTGGTCAATGCCAACGATTCAACTGTTGTCTGAAGCAGTCACGGTCAATGTGCTTGGAAATGAGGCCTATGAAACGATGGACATTATTAATGAACATCCAGATTGGCATTTCCACTATTATGGCCACAGTGAAGCAAAAGCGCAACGAGCGATGGGGCATATTACTATATTAACCAAAGAAATCGATGAAACACTGGAAGAAATTAAAGAAACAAAGATTTGGTCGTAATTATTTTTCAAAAATTGAGGAGTAAAGAGGGGATAAGGCACAATGATTGATCGTTATACAAGACCCGAAATGGGCGCAATTTGGACAGATGAGAACCGCTACAAGGCATGGCTAGAAGTTGAAATTTTGGCGGATGAAGCTTGGGCAGAACTTGGCGAGATTCCTAAAGAAGATGTACAAAAAATCCGAGAAAATGCATCATTTGATGTTGCACGTATTTTAGAAATTGAAGCAGAAACACGTCATGATGTTGTCGCTTTTACTCGTGCCGTTTCAGAAACGCTTGGTGAAGAGCGAAAATGGGTACACTATGGGTTAACCAGCACAGATGTTGTGGATACTGCCTATGGTTATCTATTGAAACAGGCGAATGATATTTTACGGAAAGATTTACAAACATTTACGGAGATTGTCGGAGCCAAAGCCAAAGAGTATAAACATACGGTCATGATGGGAAGAACGCATGGCGTTCATGCAGAACCGACTACATTTGGTTTGAAATTAGCGTTGTGGTATTCTGAAATGAAACGCAACATTGAACGTTTTGAACATGCAGCCAAAGGTGTCGAAGCAGGTAAAATCAGTGGAGCCGTAGGTACCTTTGCCAATATTTCACCATTTGTTGAAGAATATGTTTGCGAACATTTGGGGATCCGTGCTCAAGAGATTTCGACACAAGTTTTACCACGTGATTTACATGCAGAGTATGTTTCTGCCATGGCATTAATTGCGACAAGTATTGAAAAATTTGCAACAGAAATTCGTGGTCTACAAAAATCAGAAACACGTGAAGTAGAAGAATTTTTTGCAAAAGGACAAAAAGGATCTTCGGCAATGCCGCATAAACGGAATCCAATTGGTTCTGAAAATATGACTGGTTTGGCACGTGTGATTCGTGGTCATGTCATTACTGCCTTTGAAAATGTGAGTTTATGGCATGAACGAGATATTTCTCACTCGTCTGCTGAACGGATTATTATTCCCGATACGACGATTTTACTAAATTACATGTTGAATCGTTTTGGTAATATTGTCAAAAACTTAACGGTCTTCCCAGAAAATATGAAGCGTAACATGGATGCGACCTATGGACTAATTTATAGCCAACGTGTCTTGTTAAAATTGATTGACCATGGCATGACACGTGAAGAAGCGTATGATCTGGTCCAACCAAAAACAGCTTACGCATGGGATCATCAAACGGCGTTCCGTCCGTTGCTAGATGCGGATGAAAAAATTACATCTGTCTTATCAAAAGAAGAGCTAGATGATGCCTTTGATTACCATTATCATTTAAAAAATGTTGACACGATTTTTGAACGTGTTGGTTTAGGGTAACAAGAAAGCGAGAAGGAGGATGATTCTTCTCGCTTTTCTCTTATAATGTTATAAACTGAAGGATTAAAAAACAAACGTATTGTTAAATACGTTTGTTTTTTTCTATACTTTTTTCGATTTATCCTTTATAATGTAACTTAAATAGTTACATTAACTATTTAATGCAAACAAAGGAGGAGAAGTATGGATAAACAACAGCGAGGCATTCAAGTGATTAGAATTTGGCTAGGGGTGACGATGCTAATTCATGGAGTGATGAAAGTAACGTCATTGGAAGATACTTTAGCGTTTTTTGCTAGTATTGGTTTGCCAAGTCTTTTTGTTTATGGTGTAGCAGCAATTGAATTAATTGGTGGATTATTTATGATTATTGGCTTTTTAATTCCTTTGGTATCAGTAGGATTCATAGCAGTTTTAGTCGGAGCTATTTTTTCTTTTGGTTTGGCAAGTGGTTTTAGTGGTTATGAGTACGAATTATTTTTAGCGATAACCAGTTTGGCTATTTTGGTTAGCTATGCCGATAAAAAGTATCTTACGTTAAAACTTTATTTTTAATAAATCAAAGCAATAAAGAGTTGGTCAAACTAGTTGTGATTGCGAAAAAGCCCTAAAACAGTGATATTTAGTTGTTTTAGGTTTTTTTTATCAAAAAGGTCAAAAAAGGTCAATTTATTTATTGACCTTTACTGACCAATGGGGTATAATAAATTTATAAGGTTTACAAATACCTTAACTTTTGAAGAAATCCATCAAAAGTCGGATAATAATAATTGTAAAGAATGTTAAAATAAAAAAGACAAAATAATAAACGGGAGGGATCGTTTATGAATATTGAAAAAATGACAACCACGCTTCAAGAGGCGATTGCTGAAGCTCAAAAAGTTGCGGTGACACGGCAACATCAAGAAATTGATATCGCACATTTATGGAAAATTTTTCTTCAACCAAACCATTTTGGACGTAATTTTTACACAGATGCTGGTTTAGATGTTGACGCATTTGAACGAGAAGTAGATAACGCGTTAGATGAATATCCAAGTGTGGCGGGCGGTAATGTGCAATATGGTCAAAATTTAAGTCAAAATTTGTTCCATTTATTGCAAGAAGCTGATTCACTTCGAGAAGAATTCCAAGATGAATTTTTATCAACCGAAATTGTACTTTTAGCTTTAATGAAATTGAAAAATTATCGTTTAACAAAATATTTAATGCAACAAGGCATTACGGAAAAAGAGTTAAGAAAAAATATTGAAGAGATGAGAGGAGGAGATCGTGTGACTTCTCAAAACCAGGAAGAACAATATAAAGCACTAGAAAAATACGGTGTTGACTTAGTACAACAAGTAAAAGCAGGAAAACAAGATCCAATCATTGGTCGTGACGAAGAAATTCGTGACGTTATTCGGATTTTATCAAGAAAAACTAAAAATAATCCAGTCTTAATTGGTGAACCAGGTGTTGGTAAAACAGCGATTGTTGAAGGATTAGCACAACGAATCGTTCGTAAAGATGTTCCCGAAAACTTAAAAGATAAAACCATTTTTTCTTTAGATATGGGTGCCTTAATTGCGGGAGCAAAATTCCGTGGCGAATTTGAAGAACGGTTAAAAGCTGTTTTAAAAGAAGTGAAAAAAAGTGATGGCAAAATCATTTTATTCATTGATGAAATTCATAATATCGTCGGAGCTGGTAAAACTGAAGGCAGTATGGACGCTGGGAATTTATTAAAACCGATGCTAGCACGTGGTGAATTGCATTTAATCGGTGCCACAACGCTTGATGAATATCGCCAATATATGGAAAAAGATAAAGCCTTAGAACGTCGTTTCCAAAAAGTATTAGTCAAAGAACCAACAGTAGAAGATACAATTTCTATTTTGCGTGGCTTAAAAGAACGATTTGAAATTCACCACGGCGTGAATATTCATGACAATGCTTTAGTTGCTGCCGCTACTTTATCCGATCGCTATATTACTGATCGTTTCTTACCAGATAAAGCGATTGACTTAGTCGATGAAGCAAGCGCAACGATTCGAGTGGAAATGAATTCGATGCCAACAGAGCTCGATCAAGTAACACGTCGGTTAATGCAACTAGAAATTGAAGAAGCGGCCTTGAAAAAAGAATCAGATGATGCAAGTAAAAAACGGTTAGCCAACTTGCAAGAAGAATTAGCAGATTTGCGTGAAGAAGCCAACTCAATGAAAATGCAATGGGAAACGGAAAAAGAAGAAGTTAATGCGGTTTCCAACAAACGTGCAGAGATTGATAAAGCAAAACACGAATTAGAAGATGCTGAAAATAATTATGATTTAGAACGAGCTGCTGTTTTGCGTCATGGAACAATTCCACAATTAGAACATGAATTGAAAGAATTGGAAGAAAAGAACGCTAAAGATAACGTCAAAATGGTACAAGAATCGGTTACTGAAAACGAAATTGCGCAAGTGGTCGGTCGTTTAACTGGCATTCCTGTGACAAAATTAGTTGAAGGCGAACGAGAAAAATTAATGAAACTGAATGAAACATTACACAAACGTGTGATTGGTCAAGATGAAGCCGTCGATGCTGTTAGTGATGCGGTAATTCGTTCAAGAGCAGGCTTACAAGATCCAAATCGCCCACTTGGTTCGTTCCTTTTCCTAGGACCAACTGGTGTTGGTAAAACAGAACTTGCTAAAGCTTTAGCTGAAGATTTGTTTGATTCTGAAGATCATATGGTACGGATTGACATGAGTGAATACATGGAAAAACATGCCGTGTCTCGTTTGGTTGGTGCCCCTCCAGGCTATATTGGTTATGAAGAAGGTGGCCAGTTAACAGAAGCTGTTCGTCGAAACCCTTATACAATTGTCTTATTAGACGAAATTGAAAAAGCGCACCCAGATGTCTTTAATATCTTATTACAAGTTTTAGATGATGGTCGTTTGACAGATTCTAAAGGTCGGGTCGTTGATTTTAAAAATACAGTTTTAATTATGACAAGTAACATCGGCTCTCAGCTTTTATTGGAAGGTGTGACACCTGAAGGAACAATTCCAGAAGAAGTTGAAAATCAAGTCATGAATATTCTAAAAGGACACTTTAAACCAGAGTTCTTAAACAGAATTGATGATACTATTTTATTTACACCATTGAGCTTGGATAATGTGAAAGGAATCATTGGTAAAATGACCGCACAACTTGCTCATCGTTTAGAGCAACAAGAAATTGTGTTGGAAATCACTGATGAAGCTAAAACATGGATTGCTGAAAATGGGTATGAGCCAGCTTATGGAGCTCGTCCGTTAAAACGTTTCATTACTCGTGAAGTCGAAACACCATTAGCAAAAGAAATTGTTTCTGGTCGAGTAATGCCAAAAACAAAAGTCACGATTAGTCTATTAGACAATCAATTAGTTTTTGAAAATGAACCAATAGAAGAAGTATAAAAAAAGAACGAGCGAATTCGCTCGTTCTTTTTTATTATGACAATCGTTGCTTAATTTCTTCCAACAAATCCTCTTCTGAAGAAACAACCCGACCATTCAATTTAATCAAACCAACTGTATAAAGGTTTAAATAATGGAATTGATTTTCAGCGACTTCGTTCAAAGCATCAAGCTTTTGGTGATTATCAGCACCTTGTTGGCGGCTGTCTGTGTAAAGGGCAACCACCGGGATTCCTTTGGCATAAGCAACACCAATTTCGGAAGCTACGCCCGCATCAATGGTTGGACCGTCTAATAAAGCAACCAATAAATCGCTAGCAAGGACATTTTCTGTATCTGCTAAGGCAATCATTTTGCTATCGGCATAAGCAGATTTGTCGTTAATCGCCGCATTTTCTTGTGGTAAATAAAGATCGATTGTTTTATCCAATTGTCGAATTTGTTCGACTAAATAGGCATTATAACGTAAGTCAGCTTGCGAAAATAAAGGTCCTGCAAAATAAATTTTTGTCATTTGTCTGTCTCCAATCCAAGGTTTTAGAAATAATCACTGAAATAAGCTTCTTGGTCAGGAAAAATCCGTTCCAAAGAATTTAAAGTTTCTTTATCTGTATCAATGCGCTCAATTCGATGTAAGTACGAAGGGCGTCGGTAATTCATGACTAAACAAGTTAGTGTTTGAATATCTAAGTGAACGGCGGTGCCTAGAGGTTCATCCGTAATGGTCACTTGATCATTTTCATCCCAAATTAAGCCGAAAATACCATTATTCCACTCAGCAACAGGATCTTTAACGACAAAATGGAAGGGCTTAGCTGTACTTTCAAAAGGAAAGTTTTCTAAAAAGGCTTTGACATCAACAATTCGCGCCATATAATAGGGTTCAATGCTTTCTTTAATTTGGCTGTCTTCTAAAAGAAAGGCTAATGGTTCGTTTTTATAGATATCGCCCTTGACCCAATAAACCATCGAAAAATGCGCAGTAATAAAATTCCACAAGCCATTTCGGGCTTCTTGGTTCAAGTAAAACATTTCCTTAATATGAAATACCTCATCGGCCACCCAATAGAAAAGTACTCCTAAAGGTTCTTGATTGGCACCATAATAGACAGCAGCAGTCCGTTCTTCCTCGTTTTCGAAACGCCAATATTCTTCCCAGTTAAAGGCACTACGAATGAGCGCACCGTGATTTTGACGAGCAAATCGCGCATAGACATCAAAGACATCTGGGTGATCGACAGCTAACCGTTCAATCATTCCTGGAACGGGAACGGTTTTTGGTAATTGCGTATCCCGAATTTTAAAAGATAACTTGTCGGACATAATTTCCCAACCTTTACGTCGGTAATAAGGAATGTTGTAAGGGAAAAGATAAGAAATCCACTGTTTATCTTGGCGCATTTCTTCTAATGCCGTTTGAATCAAGTCTTTCATTAAACCGTGGTTGGCATATTCAGGATAGGTACCGACACCAGTAACGCCGCCCATTTTATATAAAGCACCATGGATATTGACTTCGCATGGATAGATAGCAATTTGTGAAATTAATTGATTTTCGTGAAACCAGCCAAATACTTTTGAAAGTTCTAAAATCGGTTGTTTTGATTTGATAAATGCGCGTTTGTTTTCAAAACCACTTTCTTCAATATCTGCTTCAGTCACTTGAAAAACATAGGAAAGAAGTTCATTAAATTGATCAATGTGTTCTTCCTCAACAGGCTTTAAGGTCAGTTGCTTTCGAAATTCTTGTTCATCCATTTTTCCATCTCCAATAAATTTACTGTTTTTAGTATACCAAATTTTTCGAAACTCTGTTAGCCTTTCGAAACCAAAAGAATAAAAGGGAAGTGCTTTAAATCTTCTTCAAAAATTGGTATAATGAAAAGTGCTGATTATCCTAGACCTTTAAACATGATAATTTGATAAAAAAGGCAACTAAAATATAACAATTGATTGATGAAGCTAGCAGGGAGCTAGCTTTTCTTAAAAGAAATGAGGCAAAAAATGAACAATAAAGAAATGAAAGCAAGACAAGAGAAAATTCGTAATTTCTCGATCATTGCCCACATTGACCATGGAAAGTCAACTTTAGCCGACCGGATTTTGGAAAAAACAAATACAGTTAGCAGTCGAGAAATGCAAGATCAATTACTTGATTCAATGGATTTAGAGAGAGAACGCGGCATTACTATCAAATTAAACGCAATTGAATTAAACTATACAGCTAAAGATGGTGAAACCTATACTTTCCATTTGATTGACACACCAGGGCACGTCGATTTCACCTATGAAGTTTCTCGTAGCTTGGCAGCTTGTGAAGGGGCTGTTCTAGTTGTTGATGCGGCGCAAGGAATTGAAGCGCAAACGCTAGCAAATGTCTATTTGGCATTGGATAATGACTTAGAAATTTTACCTGTTATTAATAAAATTGATTTACCCGCCGCTGATCCAGAGCGTGTTCGGACAGAGATTGAAGACGTAATTGGAATTGATGCATCGGAAGCTGTTTTAGCAAGTGCCAAAGCAGGGATTGGGATTGAAGATATTTTAGAACAAGTGGTGGAGTATGTACCAGCTCCATCAGGCGATATTGAGGCTCCTTTAAAGGCTTTGATTTTTGACTCTATTTACGATAGTTATCGGGGGGTCGTTTTAAACATCCGTGTAATTGACGGTGTCGTTCGTCCTGGGGATAAAATCCAAATGATGAGTAACGGCAAAACGTTTGATGTAACAGAAGTCGGCGTTTTTTCACCGAAACCAATTGCTCGTGATTATTTAATGGTTGGTGATGTGGGTTATATCACCGCTAGCATTAAAACGGTTCAAGATACACGGGTCGGGGATACAGTGACTTTGGCCGACAATCCAGCAGCAGAAGCACTACCAGGCTACCGCAAAATGAATCCAATGGTTTATTGTGGCTTATATCCAATTGATACGTCGCGCTACAATGATTTACGGGAAGCATTAGAAAAATTACAATTAAATGATGCGGCGTTACAATTTGAACCGGAAACATCGCAAGCTTTAGGGTTTGGTTTCCGTTGTGGTTTCTTAGGTTTGCTGCACATGGATGTTGTTCAGGAACGTTTGGAACGAGAATTTAATTTAGAGTTAATTACAACAGCACCGTCTGTAATTTATCATGTTAATAAAACAGACGGAACAACCGTTGTTGTTGATAACCCAGCTGAATTTCCAGAACCAGTAACGATTGAATCTGTGGAAGAACCTTATGTTAAAGCGCAAATCATGGTGCCAAACGATTATGTAGGAGCAGTAATGGAATTATCACAACGTAAACGTGGCGAATTCATTACAATGGATTACTTAGACGATTATCGTGTAAACGTAGTTTATGAAATTCCGTTATCTGAAATCGTGTTTGACTTTTTCGATAAATTGAAATCAAGTACAAAAGGCTATGCATCCTTAGATTACGAAATGGCTGGCTATCGTACCAGCCGCCTAGTGAAAATGGATATTCTATTAAATGCTGAAAAAGTGGATGCGTTAAGCTTTATTGTTCACCGAGATTTCGCATTTGAGCGTGGGAAAGCGATTGTTGAGAAACTGAAAAAACTAATTCCACGTCAACAGTTTGAAGTCCCAGTTCAAGCGGCGATTGGTCAAAAAATTGTGGCGCGTTCAGATATTAAAGCCTTACGCAAAAACGTACTGGCTAAATGCTATGGTGGTGATGTTTCTCGTAAACGTAAATTGTTAGAGAAACAAAAAGAAGGGAAGAAACGGATGAAACAAATTGGATCCGTGGAAGTTCCTCAAGAAGCCTTTATGGCGGTTCTGAAAATGGATGAAGATGATCAGAAAAAATAACTTATTAAAAAAGTACCTCAGTCTGAGCTGAGGTGCTTTTTTTTTAAAATATAAATTAAAGTAAACTATATTTTAAAATAAAACACGCAAAATTGCGTGCTTTTTTATATTGTGATAGAATATACATACGAAAGCTTATAAATAATCAAAATAATTTTGCAAATCAAGTAAATAAGGAGAGAACAAATGGCTGGAACAATAAAAGAAATTGCTGAAAAAGCAGGAGTATCTAGGGGAACTGTGGATCGAGCATTGAATAATCGCGGCCGAATCAATCCTGAGGTTGCTGAAAAAATTAAAACAATAGCGAAAGAAATGAACTATGTTCCGAAGAAAAAAAAGATGGCCAAAGAAGAAGCAATCAAATTAGGTGTTGTGACACAATTGGCAAAATCATCTTTTATGATTCCAATTCGATCAGGTTTACAAGCAGTTATAGGTGATCTAAAAAAAAGAAATATCGATTGCTTTTTAGAGGAAATAGACGGGGTCGATGAAGCGGCGCAGTTACAGGCACTTGAACGCTTGTTAGAACTTGGTGTAAAAGGAATTGCCATCATGCCAGTTGATAGTGTGGCGATTAGGGAAAAAATCAATCAGCTTACGGAACAAGGCATTAAGGTCATTACATTCAATTCGGACATTGTTGGTAGTAAACGTCAGTGCTTTGTCGGAATGGATAACTTTAAAAGCGGGAAGACAGCTGCTGGATTATTAGGAATGTTGACAAAAGGAGAGGGAGATGTCCTAGCTATTACTGGATATTTTGGAAATAGTGTGAATAGTTTACGAGTTGCTGGTTTTGTTGAAGAATTGAAACAGTCATTTCCACAATTGAAATTAACAGGTGTTCAAAGCAGTTTTGATTCGAGCGATGAAGTCGAAAAGATTTTAAGTGACACATTAGAGAACTATACTAATTTAAAAGGTGTCGTTGTGTTTTCAGGAGGTCAAGCAGGAATTGCTCGTGTGTTGAAAAAAAGGGCAGGGAAAGACAGACCGTATGTGATTATCTATGATTTAACTGAGAAAAATATCGAGATGCTGAAAAAAAATCAAGTTGATTTTCTAATTGATCAAGATGGTTTTACGCAGGGCTATCGGTCTTTGCTACTATTAGCGAATCAACTACAGAATAATAAATTTATAACAGAAGAGATGTTATTTACAGATATCATTATTAAAACAAAATATAATCTTTAAAAGAAGTGTGAATCTTGCTGTAAAGCAATTCATGCTTCTTTTTTTGCGTTCTTTTAAAATGCACGCAAAAATAATGTGCCAATTTAATGTTGCACGCGTTTTGAAAGCGTGCTATAATTCGTTTGTAAATAATAGAAGAACGAAGAAGAGGTGGATCTATGAGTTATATTAGCTTTGATCAATCAAAAGAATTTGATCTAGTTCTTTTAGGTAGAGTGGCTATCGATTTTAACCCTGCCTATAATGAGCAAGTTAAAGAAGAATTTAAGCCTTTAAAAAATGTTCATATGTTTGAAAAGTTTGTGGGAGGTTCTCCTGCAAATATTTCCGTGGGTATCACCAAACATGGGATGAAAGCTGGCTTCATTGGGAAAGTATCCGATGACCAGTTCGGAGAATATGTTATTGATTACTTTAATGAGCAAGGCATTGATACTTCTCAGATAAGTAAAGCACAGCATGGCGAAAAGTTGGGTCTGACTTTTACAGAAATGCTATCACCTAAAGAAAGTAGCATTTTAATGTATCGGAACCAAGCTGCGGATTTACAACTAAGTGTCGAAGATATCGATGAAGATTATTTGAAACGTTCAAAAGCCTTATTAATTTCAGGAACTGCTTTGGCGGAAAGCCCTTCAAGAGAAGCCGTGTTAAAAGCTGTGATGTTAGCGAAAAAAAACAACGTCAAAATTATTTTTGATATCGACTATCGAGAATACAATTGGAAAAATGTGGATGAAATCGCTATTTATTATTCAATAGTTGCGAAAGAATCAGATATTATTATGGGCTCGAGAGAAGAATTTGATTTAACTGAAAGATTGATTCAACCAAATATGACAGATAATGAAAGCGCTGTTTTTTGGCATAATTGTGGCGCTCAAATAGTCGTTATTAAACACGGGATGAAAGGCTCAACAGCTTATACAGCAGATCAACAACAGTTTTCAATTAAACCATTTCCAGTGGAGGCACGCAAGGGATTTGGTGGCGGTGATGGCTATGCAGCTGGATTTTTATATGGTTTATTTGAAGGTTGGGAAATTATCGATTGCTTGGAGTTTGGCTCAGCGGAAGCTTCGATGATGGTCAAAAGTAACAATTGCTCAGATTCTTTACCAACGACGCAAGAAGTAAAAGAGTTCATTAAACTGGAGAAGGAAATATACGGCGAAATGATCGCTAGGATTTAAGGTGGATAAAATGGAAAAGACGATTCGTTTAACGACAGCACAAGCATTATTAAAATTTTTGAATCAACAATATATCAGCATTGATGGAAAAGAAACACCTTATGTGGAAGGAATCTTTCATGTATATGGTCATGGGAATGTTTTAGGGATTGGTCAAGCGTTGGAACAAGATCCGGGACATTTAAAAAGTTACAGTGGAAAAAACGAACAAGGGATGGCTCATGCTGCTATCGCTTTTGCTAGACAAAGTTTACGTAAGAAAATATTCGCAGTTTCAGCGTCTGCTGGTCCAGGTTCTGCTAATTTATTGACTGCTGCTGGAACGGCTTTCGCTAATAATATACCTGTATTGTTTCTGCCAGCAGATACGTTTGCTACTCGGCAACCAGATCCCGTATTACAGCAGTTGGAACATGAATCAAGTGTAACCTTTTCTACCAACGATGCTTTCCAAGCGGTTTCTCGCTATTGGGATCGTATTAATCGGCCAGAACAGCTGATGTCAGCATTGCTACGGGCATTTGAAGTTATGACCAATCCTGCAACTACAGGACCTGCCACCATTTGTTTGCCACAAGATGTTGAGTCAGAAGCCTATGATTATCCAGTAGAGTTTTTTAGAAAAAGAGTTCATTATATCGATCGACGGATGCCGACAATTCGTGAGCTTGAAACAGCTAGTCACTTGATAAAGGATAGTAAACACCCAGTAATTATTGTGGGGGGCGGCTGCAAGTATTCAGAAGCAGGTGAGAGCCTTCAGAAAATTTCTCAAGTTCATCAGATACCTTTGGTTGAAACACATGCTGGTAAATCAACTGTTTCATGGGAATTTGAAAATAATCTTGGAGGCTTGGGAATTTTAGGTACCTCGGCTGCTAATAAAGCTGTTCAGCAAGCGGATTTGATTATTGGAATTGGCACGCGTTATACGGATTTTACCACTGCATCAAAAAGTATTTTTAATTTTGAACAATCAAAAATGATAAATATTAACGTAAGTCGACCACAGACTTACAAAATGGAAGCGTTTCAAATTGTGGGAGATGCTCGAGCAACCTTAGAAGGAATTCTGCCAATGATAGAAGGATATCGAACGGCTTATGGTGAAAAAATCACTGAACTGAAGAACGAATGGGTGAAAGAGCGGGAACGATTAAAAACAACTCATTTTAAACGGAAAGGTTTTGATCCGGAAATCAAAAACCACTTTACACAGAATATTTTAAATGATTATGCTGATTCTTTGAATACAACTCTGACACAAACAGAGGTTTTCGTTCATCTGAATGATTTTGTCGAAGATGATGCGATTGTGATTGGTTCGGCAGGGTCATTGCCAGGCGATATGCAACGATTGTGGAATCCTGTAAAGGAAAATACTTATCATTTAGAGTATGGCTATTCTTGTATGGGCTATGAAATTGCTGGTGCAATGGGGGTACGGCTTGCTAATCCTAATCAAGAGGTTTACGCATTAGTCGGTGACGGTAGTTTTTTGATGTTGCATAGCGAACTGGTCTCTGCATTACAATATGACAAAAAAATCAATATTGTTCTGTTCAATAATTCTGGGTTCGGATGCATTAATAATCTGCAAATGGAGAATGGCGGCATAAGTCAAGGGACGGAATTTAGAAATACAAAAGGCGAAATTATGAATATCAATTATGCTAAAATCGCTGAAGGATATGGTGCCAAAGCGTATCAAGTCCATTCGATTGAAGAACTAAAACAGGCGATTGTCGACGCGAAAAACCAAATGCAATCGACATTGATTGAAATAAATGTTCTTCCTAAAACAATGACTGCTGGTTACGATGGTAGTTGGTGGAATGTCGGTGTTGCTGAAGTATCAGAAAAACCAGCGATTCAAGAAGCATACCAAGTTAAAAAAGAAAAACTTGCAACTGCTAGAAAATATTAGGTATTCGTTATACAACCAAAAAGTTAGGAGCGAATGAATTGAAAAAAACATTGAAACATCAACCGTTGATAAAAGAACTAGCTCCCGGTGTTCGACAAGTTCAAAATATTCGAAAAAACAACACTGATTTACAGTATATTGAGTTTCAAGTTCTTGAATTAGATAATGGAGCAATGTATCAAGAAGCTGGTAATGAACTGGAAGTTTGTATCGTCGTATTAACTGGCAAAATCAATGTTAAGGTGGGCGATAAATGGTACGAGAATTTAGGTAAACGAACCTCTGTTTTTGAAAAAATTCCGACAGATAGTATCTATATTCCAGCAAAAACGTCGTTTGAACTAATAGCAACTTCTGATACTGTTCGTTTGGCCCTTTGTTATTCGCCAGCTAAAAAAAAGTTGCCAGTGCACGTGATTACCGCTGAGGAAAATACGGTTGAAAAACGAGGGATATATCAGAATAAACGACTAGTGCATAACATTTTACCAGACAATGTCGATACTGCCAGTAGTTTGTTGGTGGTTGAAGTCTACACTGAAGGTGGTAACTTTTCTAGCTATCCACCACACAAACATGACCAAGAAAATTTACCTGACGAATCTTATTTAGAAGAGACGTATTATCATGAGCTGAATCCAGAGCAAGGATTTGTTTTCCAACGAGTATATACAGAGGATGGTTCTATAGATGAAACGATGACTATAGAGCATCAAAATGTTGTGGAGGTACCTAAGGGATATCATCCTGTCGGCGTGCCAGATGGCTACACCTCTTATTATTTAAATGTGATGGCAGGACCTGAACGAATTTGGAAGTTTCATAACGAGAAAAAACACGAGTGGATTTTAAATCGGAACGAATTGACTAACAATTAGAAACAAAAAAATAAGTAGACTTTTTTAGGAGGAAAATAAATGACTCGATTTTTAAAGAATTATATAGGTGGCCGCTGGGTAACAAGTGCAGCCACTGAATTTGAAGAAGTGGTCAATCCGGCAACAGAAGAAGCATTAGTAAATGTTCCATTATCTAGTGAAGCAGAAACTGCAGAAGCAATCAGAGTAGCGGATGAGGCTTTTCAAACATGGAAAAAAGTAAGTGTTCCAGTTCGTGGCCGCTATCTTTTCAAATTGCATCATTTATTGATGACGAATAAAGAAGAGCTAGCACGATTAATTACGCTTGAAAATGGAAAATCTTTGTCAGAATCATTAGGTGAGGTTCAGCGAGGGATTGAAAATGTCGAGCACGCAGCGAGCATTACGAATTTAATAATGGGTGATTCTCTATCCACAGCGGCTACAGATATTGAAATTACCAATTACCGTTATCCCATCGGTGTTGTTGGGGGAATTACTCCTTTCAATTTTCCGATGATGGTACCGTTTTGGATTTTCCCAATGGCGTTAGCAGCAGGGAATACGGTGGTGCTGAAGCCTTCCGAAAAAACGCCATTATTGATGGAAAAAATTGTTGAATTAATAGAAGAAGCAGGATTTCCAAGTGGCGTCTTTAATGTTGTCTATGGGGCACACGATGTTGTTAATACTTTATTGCGTGATCCATTAGTAAAAGGAATTAGCTTTGTGGGCTCAAAAAATGTTGGTGAATATGTCTATAAAGAAGGAACAAAAAATCTGAAACGAGTCCAAGCACTAACTGGCGCAAAAAATCATGTTATCGTTTTAAAAGATGCCAACCTTGATCGTGCAGTAAAAGACATTATCGGTGGCTCTTTTGGATCAGCCGGTGAACGCTGTATGGCTGCTTCGGTGATCGTTGTAGAAGAAACTATTGCAGATCAATTCGTTGAAAAATTTAAGGCTGCAGCACAGACGATAAAAATTGGAAATGGTCTGGAAGAAGGAGTCTTTTTAGGCCCCGTGATTCGAAAAGAGGCGCAGCAACGAACATTTGATTACATTCAAAAAGGTATTGATGAAGGAGCGGACTTATTGTTAGATGGCCGTGAAAATATTCCTGAAAAAGGCTACTTCGTGGGACCTACGATCTTTGATCGTGTCACGATGGACATGAAGATTTGGCAAGATGAAATTTTTGCACCCGTTGCCTCAATTGTTCGAGTGAAAAATCTAGAAGCAGCAGTTACACTGACCAATCAATCAGAATTTGCTAACGGTTCATGCCTCTATACGAGTAATGCTTCAGCTATCCGTTACTTTAGAGAGAATGTTGATGCAGGAATGTTAGGCATCAATTTAGGTGTACCAGCACCAATGGCTTGGTTTGCTTTTTCCGGCTGGAAACACTCTTTCTATGGTGACTTACACGCCAACGGAAAAGACAGTGTAGAATTTTATACACATCGAAAAGTTGTGACCGCTCGATACGCTCCTAGCGAAATAAACTAGTTTTACTTCGAAGCTCTGTCAAAGGAGCTTCGAGGATTCTATGATTAAAGCGGTGAAAGTATCTTTTATTAGTACAAATATAAGACATGACTTTCTGAAAATAATGATTGACTAAATAAAATTGTAAGCGTATACATAATACGCATAAAATAAAGAAATCGGAGGACAAATAATTGAAAGTAAAAGTAGGCGTAATTGGTACAGGGGCGATTGGAATCGAACATATTAACAGAATTAATCACAAGACACAAGGCGCTTTTGTAACAGCAGTATCAGATATTAATGTTGAAGCGGCAAGCAAAATTGCTGAGGAGATTGGGGCTCAATTTTTCAAAACAGGCGAAGAATTAATTGCTTCTGAAGAAGTGGAAGTTGTTGTTGTTACTTCCTGGGACCCAACACACGAAAAATATGTCTTGGAAGCAATCAAGCATGGAAAATACGTATTCTGCGAAAAACCATTAGCAATGGATGCCGCAGGATGTCGCCGAATTGTAGATGCAGAAGTCGCTTATGGTAAAAAATTGGTACAGGTGGGCTTCATGCGTCGATACGATCGTGGCTACATTGAGTTGAAAGAAGCAATTGAATCAAAACAGTATGGTGAAGCTCTGATGCTCCATTGTGCGCATAGAAATCCAAGCGCTGATGAAAATTATAAGACGCCAATGGCAATCAGTAATACTGCAATCCATGAAATTGATGTTCTTCGTTGGCTATTAGCCGAAGATTATGCCTCAGTGCAAATGATTTTACCAAAGAAAACCAGCCATACACATGCAGATTTACATGATCCTCAATTACTGATTTTCCAGACGAAATCAGGTGTAACAATTGATTTAGAAATTTTTGTTAATTGTCGTTTTGGCTACGACATTAAGTGTGACGTAGTTTTTGAAACGGCAGAAGTCGGAATGACGGATCCAGCCTATACCAAAATTAAAGCTGCGGAGAAAAATTACACACCAATTTCGCCCGACTGGCAAACGCGTTTTTTAGATGCGTATGATTACGAATTTAAGTTATGGGTTGATTCAATTAAAAACGATAAACTTGTTGGTCCAACTGCTTGGGATGGCTACGTGGCAGCAATCACAATGATGGCTTGTCATGAGTCTCGTGAGTCAGGGGAAAAAGTAATGATTGAAATAGATGAACAACCAGCGTTATATACCAAATAATTCTTAAAAAAAGGAGGGGTTTTGTGGAAAATATTAGAGTAGGAATCGTAGGATTAGGTAGATTAGGCAAGGTACATGCAAAAAATTTATCTTCTGCTGTTAGTGGCTGTGAGCTTACGGCCGCCTGTAGTTTAGTTGAATCAGAATTAGCATTTGCACAGAAGGAGTTAGGTGTTAAGTATACGTTTTCTAGTTATGAAGAAATGGTTCAAAGCGCTGTAATTGATGCCGTTTTTATTGTTTCACCTTCAGGATTCCACTGTGAACAAGTCCGTTTAGCTATGGAAAATGGGAAACACGTATTTACTGAAAAACCATTGGGAATTGAAATTGAGGACATAAAAAAAACACAAGAGGTTATTGAAAAATATCCCGAGCAAGTATTTATGTTAGGTTTCATGCGCCGTTACGATGAATCTTATCAGTATGCGAAAAAAATGGTAGAAGATGGGGAAATTGGGGAAGTCACGTTAATCCGTTGTTATGGAATTGATCCGAGTGATGGACTGGAAAGCTTCGTTAAGTTTGCAATGAACAATGATAGTGGCGGTTTATTTCTAGATATGGCGATTCACGATATTGATTTGGTTCGTTGGTTTACTGGTCAAGAGGTAGAACAAGTTTGGGCAATTGGTAAAAATGCTGCATATCCAGAATTAGATCAAGTCGGTGAATTGGAAACCGGAGCAGCTATGATGAGTCTTAAAGATAAAACAATGGCTTTACTAGTTGCTGGAAGAAATGCTACACATGGTTACCATGTCGAAACAGAAATCATGGGCACCAAAGGGATATTACGAGTAGCGCAAGTACCTGAAAAAAATTTAGTGACTGTTATGAATAATCAAGGGATTGTGCGACCTTGCTCTCAAAACTTTCCAGAAAGATTTAGAGAAGCGTTCATTCGAGAAGCA
This sequence comes from Enterococcus sp. HMSC078F03, assembly GCF_001811595.1. Classification (NCBI taxonomy): domain Bacteria; kingdom Bacillati; phylum Bacillota; class Bacilli; order Lactobacillales; family Enterococcaceae; genus Enterococcus; species Enterococcus sp. HMSC078F03. The sequence goes on from NZ_KV805602.1 coordinate 367,927, forward strand.
CAAGAATTTATTTCCTGTATTCAAGAAAAACGTCAACCAGCAGTTAATGCAGAAGATGGTCTACAATCAACAAAAATTGCATTAGCTTGTCAAGAATCATTTGATACGAATCGTTTGGTACAACTATAAATGAAGTAGGAGAGTGACATAATGGCGAAACAAATTCAACTAGCTATTGCGCCGATTGCATGGACAAATGATGATATGCCAGAGCTAGGAAGCGAAAATACGTTTGAACAATGCGTTAGTGAGATGGCGCTAGCTGGATTCAAAGGTACGGAGATTGGCAACAAGTATCCAAAAGATCCACAGGTTTTAAAACAATATTTAGATATTCGTGGACTAAAAGTAGCGAGTGCCTGGTTTAGTACATTTTTAACAACAAAACCTTTCGAAGAAACCGCGGAAGACTTCAAAAAACATCGAGATTTCTTACATGCAATGGATGCTAAGGTTATTGTTGTGGCTGAACAAGGACACAGCATACAAGGAATTATGACGGCTCCTGTTTTTAATGAGAAACCAATTTTTTCTGATGAAGAGTGGCAAAAACTAGCTGAAGGATTAGAAAAACTAGGAGACTTGGCACATGAAAAAGGTATGGAGATTGTTTACCATCACCATATGGGGACAGGAGTCCAAACGACTGAAGAAATCGATCGATTAATGAAAATGACGGATCCGACAAAAGTTAAATTATTGTTTGACACTGGACATCTTGTCTTCTCAGGAGAAGATCCAATCGCAATCTATCAGCGCTATCAAGACCGGATTAAACACATTCACTTCAAAGATATTCGCCAACAAATGGCAGAGGAAGTCAGAACAGAAGAAGATAGCTTCTTAAAGGCCGTGAAAAAAGGCGTCTTTACAGTCCCTGGGGATGGTATGATTGATTTCAAACCAATTTGGTCAGCAATCGAAGAGAGTGGCTATAAAGGTTGGATTGTAGTTGAAGCGGAACAAGATCCTGCCAAAGCCAATCCGTTTGAATATGCCGTCAAAGCGCGAAACTATATCCGAAAGGTCACCGATCTTTAATCTAATCGAGAAGGAGCTAGACAATGAATCTATTTTCAATAATCAGTTTCCTAGTAATTGTCATCTGCGTATGGATTTTTGCCTATTCTCGATCCAGAAGTGTAGATACTTCTGGATCAGAAGGTTTCTTCATGGGTGGCCGAAGCTTAACAGCCTTACCGATTGCTGGGACAATTATTATGACCAACCTATCCACAGAGCAAATTGTTGGACAAAACGGTCAAAGCTATCATGCAGGAATGGAAGTAATGGCTTGGGAAGTAACTGCTGCAATTGCAATTGTCGCATTGGCAGTCATTTTTTTACCAAAATATTTTAAATACGGTATTAATACGGTTTCAGATTTCATTGAAATTCGTTATGATACAGTTACAAAACGAATTATTTCAATCTTGTTTATTGTTACCTATATGATTTCTTTTTTACCAGTAGTTCTTTATTCTGGGTCACTAGTATTCAATAAGATTTTTCATATTGATGAGCTGTTGGGTGTCGAACCTATTGTCGCAATCATTCTTGTGGCGATGGTGATTGGTATTGTTGGGATTCTTTATCTGCTGATTGGCGGCCTATCTTTAAGTGCCAATAGCGATTCGATTTATGGCGTTGGTTTATTGGTTTGTGGTTTGTTGGTTCCAATACTAGGTTTAATGAAACTGGGTGATGGCAGTTTTATTGGTGGGATTGAACAGGTTGTTGAAAACACACCATGGTTACTGAACTCTGTAGGTGCAATTGATTCTGCTGTTGTACCATGGCCAACATTATTTACAGGGATGTTGTTTAATAATTTGTATTTCTGGTGTACCAATCAGATGATTGTTCAAAAAGCACTTTCAGGAAAAAATTTAGCAGAAGCACAAAAAGGGGCTTTTTTAGTGGGGATTTTCAAAGTGTTTGGCGCATTATTCTTAGTATTTCCAGGAATTGTTGCAAGAAATCTTTTTGGGGATGCGTTGATGTCCAATCCTGATAACGCATATCCATATTTAGTAACTGAAGTTTTACCAAAAATGCTTTTCGGCATTTTTGCTGCAGTTATTTTTGGGGCAATTTTATCTTCCTTTGCGGGGGCTTTAAATGCAACCTCTACTCTATTTTCGCTAGATTTTTACAAACCAATTATCAATAAGAAAGCAGATGACAAACAAATTGCTCGTGCGGGAAAAACAGTTACAGTTATTGTAGGGATTATTTCAATTATCGTTGCACCGTTTATTTCTTTTGCACCAGCTGGATTGTATCAATTTGTTCAAGAGTTTAATGGATTATACAATATGCCATTGTTAGTGATTATACTTTTTGCATTTTATTCCAAAAAAGCAACTGCTTTTGGAGCAAAAATGACAATTGCTATCCATATTGTTTTGTATGCGCTATCAAAAGTATTTTTGAAAGATATCCATTTTTTATATGTCTTAAGCCTGCTCTTCTTCTTAGACATTCTTATTTTAATAGTAGTTTCTAAAATAAAACCAGATGGCGAATTTGTTTTAAATTCTTTTGATACGAAAGTAAATATTGAACCTTGGAAACATACAAAACTTGTCGCAAGTATATTAGTTGTCGTGGTTATCCTAACCTATGTAGCATTTTCACCAATCGGATTTGCTAGATAAAAATATTTCATGAATGAGGAGAAGTTTATGAGCAAAAACATATTGATTATTTGTGAGACGGGAATTAGTGCATCGCTGTTAGTTTCAAAATTACTTGAAGCAATTAGGGAAAAAGAGTTATCTTATGATTTAGATTATGCACCTGTTTGTCGGATTGAGGAAAAACTTGGTTATAAAGAGTATGATGTGTTAATGTTGACCCCACAAGTCGCTCGTGTCAAAGAAAAAGTGGAAAAATATTTAGAAGGTTGTCAGGGGCAGGTTGTTTTTATCGATCAAGAAGATTTTCGTTATATGAACACAGAGAAGATACTCGCAAGTATCGAAAAGTAAGTTTTAGAGAGTGGGACATCAGTTGAAGTGAACGCTGGTGATTATTGACTTTAGTTAGTTGGAATCTAAAAAAAGATTTTGACAAAAGAATGTGTACTACGTATGGGAGAGATAGCTTTAACGGTAAAAAATCCTTTCGATATAATGGATTAAAGCAACTCTATATTGTCTGATGTTGGTATTTTTACCAACATCTTTTTTCGTTTATAAAAAGACACCTCCCCCTTACATAAGACAATTTAATTTGAACATAAAACGAGAATATTTTGACATGAAAATAATTTTCTCGAGAGTTTTAATGATATAGACTAGTTAATTAGAACGGTTATTATTCTCTAAGAGAGAGATTCTTTATTAGAGTATAACAAAGAAAAAATAAATGAAATAAAAAGAGAGGAATAAATATGAAAAATAATATCAGGTTTAGATTGTATAAGACGAGTAAAAAATGTTTTGTATCGAGCATAGTGACAATTACGGTACTCTTTGGTTCACCTAATTTAGTTGTAACTGCAGATGCGATTGCTAACTCGCCAGCAGATAGAACAGAAAATTCAACAACTAGTGGAACTCAACATATAACAGACCAGTATACCACTCAAGCAAATTCTAAAGAAGATATAGCACAGGACCAAGGTTTGACGTCAACAAAACAAACTTCTGAAAGTATCAACAGTATGAAGGATATTCAACCAGTAAAAATGTCTGGGCTAACTTTAGATATGGATACGAGTACTCAAAGTGTAGAGAATACGATTGCTTACACATTGACCTCTGATGGTGTAGGGTGGCCAAATAATGCTTCAAGTACGAGGCAATTTTCAGTTTCAGCTTCAGTTATTACTGGGGATGAAATTAAAATTACTGTCCCTAGTGGTTTAACTATAGAAACTTACGATATACCTAGTGGGGCTACAGTAACCAAAACTTCGGTTAATGGAGGGACGAACCTCACCTATACTTTTTCAACGCCAGGTGTACAATCTTTCAATATTTCATATTATATGTCAGATCAGGGAGACAATCATCAATTTTCTCCTGGCAGTACAACATTACCTATTACAGTAGAAGGTGGTGGACAGACTTTAAATAGTTCTATAGTAGTTACTAATCCTATAACGTCTATTGCTACTGCAAGGACTCATAATACCGCGGTCGCAAATAATGTCTATACGGCAGATGGAAACTCTATTTATAATTTTGTTTTGGGGGTAAAAACTGATCCAGATTTTACAGCTTCGAGTGCGGGAATTACTCAAGCCCAACATGTCAAAGTAAAGGGTATCATTCACGTGCCTTCTGGCTTCGTATTGGTGGGAGGACATTTAGCGGATTATCGAGATACAAATGAAAATGTCCCAGACGACGGTAGTGCAATTCCCAATATTCCTGATGGACTTTCTCAGCCTAATGGTGCAGGAGGGGATATTATTGTATCTAATGTTACAGGGGGAGGGTATTTTTCATATAATGAAGCATTTATGTACCTTTATGGTTACTTTAAGACAGGAACAGCTTCAGGAACTTATCATTTTACTCCAGACTTGACCTTGATACCTCAATATTATGACGGCTCAGTTGGTAATGAACCAATACTACTAGGTAATTTGGATGATGTTGTTATTGGTGCAGCTAACCCTGGAACGATGACTCCAATGTTTGGGGGTGTCTTAGAAGGATATGACAAATCTACAATTGATCCAGAGCATGAAGGTTTCTATTCTAAAACAATCAGTAATAGTACTGGGGTAACAGGATTTGTTACAGGAAAAGAATCGGATACGACGATCAATAAAAATTTAGCTACCCCAAATCTATCCGTAAATTTTCTAGATGATACAGTAAACCAAACGAACAGGTTAAAAGATTACAAATTCACTCTTCCTACTAAATGGTGTGGTAATTTGACAGATATTTCTTTTGCAACCGGTCCTAACGGTTCTGTGACAACTTCTGGAAATCTTAATGCTATCGGTCCATTTACAGTCGTCTTAGATAATGGGTCCACTTATACTGTTTCTACATTAGCATCTAATGATGCAAAAGTAACTGCAGCATTAGATGCTGGTGCACACATTGTAAGTGTTGCAGGACAAGCTAATATTTTGGCAGGGAATAATGTTGAAGTAAGACTACTTAATGCCGTGATTGAGGACAAAACTTATAATAATGGAGAAAGTGTACCTATTATTTTAGATGTGCACAGTGTAACCACAGATAAAGATATGTCAGTTACGGGGCACCTCAAATACTTTGATGATAGTGTAAGTTCGACCTCCCAATTTAGTTTAAAAGGGACTGTGAATTATGATATTTCCGGAACCTATACACAAGGGCAAACCTTTACGACAGGTGCTAAGTGGGCGGAACTCAATAAAGAAACTACAATGGATGGCGGTGTAGATGGGAAAATAATCATTCCTGGAAGCGCAACGACTGGAGTTACCGCAAAAGTAAAATTGCCAACCTTAGTGATCAGTAGCATTGATAAGGGAATGATTGATATAGATCAAAGTAAAATTACGGAATGGGGCTGGACGTACAAGGAGCATAAATATTATCCTGTTATTACAGATTTAGGGATTGATCCGACGACTGGAGAGCACCTTACACAATTAGATTTTTCTAAGGATAGTGTAATAATCCCTGCGGATATGGGTACGTCATCTGCATTCTTTTATCCAGATGCTCTCCCATGGAAAGTAAGTGATGTTGCAGCACCAATGTCAGGAACGACAGTACACTGGGTAACTCAATTAACGGATAACAACAAGGATGAACTACACCCGATTTATGGTGGGAAAGTTTATGATGGCTCTACTGGTATGAAATGGACAATTACGGCTCCATCATCAATTATATCTACCGTAGGATTATCAGGAAATAGAACAGGTGATTCTAACTATTATAAAGAATCAACAGGGAAAGCAGGATTTGATAGAGGTCTGAGAGTCGATAAAAATGATGATGATAACTCGGGTAAAATAATGCTCTCTATTACTAACGGTTCTAATAAAGAGTATACTAATGCGCAGACTCTTGCTGTTCTCCCTCAAAAAACGAATGGTGATACATTTGATATGGTATTAACAGGTCCTGTTTTAAATCTTTTAGGAGCTGGTGCACACGTTGTTTATTCAACAAAAATATACTCTCTCCCTAAGAATGAATCTAATACTTCGGTTGATTTAACGACAAGTGACTGGGTAGACGAAAAGCAAGTCAGCGATTGGTCAAGTATTCGAACAGTTGCAATTAAGGCAGATAAGCTTAAAACACAAACAACAATTTCAGGTTTTATACCCGTTCAGGTAGCGAAAATTGGAAAAGCAAAAATAGGTGAAACAGCTAAACTACACAGCTATTCTTATGCAAAAGGAACGGTTTCAGGGGCGAATCTGAGTAATAATGTTGAAATGACTGCCCAAATCTATGGTATACCACAAATAACAGTTCACTATGAAGAAACTATTAATGATTCCACATCTAATGGAAATATACTTGCCTCTGAAGAAAAAAATAAAGGTAAAGATACAAATGGTGAAGATTCTGTAGACGAGAGCTATACATCTAAGAAAAAAGATATCAAGGGTTACACCTTTTCAGGATTATCTAAAGATTCTGCGCCAAGTTCTGGAACTTTAACGGATAATACCTCTGATATTACGTATCTTTATAAAAAAATTCCAGTTCCTGGAGGGAACATTACTGTCAAGTATGTGGACACAGAGGGCAAACAAATCTCTTATGATGTAGTAAAAAAGGGGAATGTTGGAGAATCTTACTCAACAGAAAAGAAAATCATTTCAGGTTATACGTTTAAAGAAGTTCAAGGCGATGCATCCGGTCATTTTACAGAAAAAATGCAAACCGTGACTTACGTATATACGCACAATTCAATTCCTGGTGGCAATGTCACAGCGAAGTACGTGGATACAAAGGGAAAAACAATAGCGCATGATGTAGTGAAAACAGGAAATATTGGAAATCCCTACTCAACAGAGAAGAAAACAATCTCGGACTATACCTTTAAAGAGGTACAAGGTAATGTATCCGGTCACTTCTCAGGTCAACCTCAAACCGTAACTTACGTATATACGCATGACCCCATTCCCAGCGGCAATATCATAGTAAAGTACGTGGATACAAGGGGACAAGCAATAGCGCATGATGTAGTGAAAATAGGGAAAATTGGAGGTTCCTACTTAACAGAGAAAAAAGAAATCTCTGGTTATAAATTTAAAGAAGTTCAAGGTAATCCTATTGGTCAATTTACGGTTAAAACTCAAGTAGTCACATATGTGTATACGAAAGACAAAATTAATCCCAAAATAAAACCAGATAATAAAGATAAAACTAGAGATAAAGAAACAACTTCAACGGCAAAACATAATTTACCTGAAACTGGTGAAAACGATAAATCTGTATTGGTAAGTATTTGGATAGGTATAGTATTTTTAGGAGTTGCTCTTATCACTTCTGTTTTACGTTTTCGAAAATTAAAAAAAAATTATCATAAATAGTTGTAGAAAAGTACAATTACAAAAATAAATCTTAATTAATTTGTTCTTTTTATCAGATACTATTAGTAAAAAATATAGAATAACATTGAATCCAGAGGAAAAGATCCTCTGGATTCTTTTATGACTTTGGTCAGTTGAAGTAAGATATTAAAAAATATGTGAGATAAAATAAGTCACCATCGTTTAAGCCCGTGCAATGACAATAATCATTCATAAATATCATGCGAATTAAAATAGGATCATGTTAATCGATCATTTTGGATAAAAGAGGTTATTATGTGAGTCTTGTAGGGCTAAGAGAAAGTAGCTAAGTATATACGAAAGCAAGGAGCAGAAAATCGAGTAAGGATAGCAAAAAAAGAATGTAAGATAGTCTGCATTTTAAAAGTTCTCGTTAAGGGAGGTGCAAGTAATGAGTCTTTCTGAGGTTACTGAAAATCTGCCAGGTTTACAGGTGAATATTTATTGTGTTCAAAAAGAGCAGAATCAAAATCTTACGTCTTATAGTGAGTACCAAATACTTTTATAGAAATAAAGCTAAAGTTATTATTTTAGTAAAAAAATAGATTAATTTACTAAAATAATATATAATAAAGGTAAAATTAGGAGGGAAGCATATGACGTGTATTTCATTATCGATTTTAAATCAAGAACAAGAAATTAGAAAAGCTAAGATAGATGATTCAGATTCTTTGAAAGAGTTAACTATTACAGGAAAAGATTTTGTTTGTTTAGCTGCTCGGGATTGTCAATTACAAGACGGCGATGTGATTCAAGTTTGTTTAGATACGCCCAATACTTATTTAATGGTGAAGTTAGATGCTACGCTTGATAGCAGTTTAATTTATGTTCCAGAACAAAAATGGACGTTTCCAATCATAAAAAATGAAAACGTTATCGAAGCGCGAGCAGCGTATCGTTTTGAAACCAAGAAACCTTATATAAGTGTGCGTATTGCCACTAAAGAAGAAATTAAGAGTTATCGTAATTGGGCGTTAAATCCACATGATTTACAACATTTTACTGGTGCGTATCCTCATGCATCTGCCAACGTGGAAACGCGAAATGATGCCACTTTTTTTGCTTGCAATGCGATTGACGGTACCTTTGCTAATCTTTATCATGGGCCGTATCCTTATCAATCATGGGGGATTAATCAGCAATTAGATGCCGCATTAAAAATTGAATTTGGGCGTGAAGTCTTGTTGGATAAAGTGATCTTAACATTACGAGCGGACTTTCCTCATGATAATTATTGGCAACAAGTGACTTTAAAATTTTCCGACGGTACACATGAAGTTTTTAAAACTGTTAAGACTGAGCAACGCCAGAGCTTTACCTTTGCGAAACGGGCAGCGGAGTGGGTGATACTAACAGAGTTAATTCAAGCAGATGAACCATCACCATTTCCAGCATTAACACAAATTGAATTATTTGGTCAAAACAAATAAAAAATAAGGACGGTTCCTTTATAGGAGCGGTCCTTATTTTTTATTTCTGGCGTGGGCTAGTTGTCGATTGGCGGACAACCAATTCTGTGTTTAACAGGACTCTACGAGGAATGCTAGGCATTTGAATTCGTTTGTGCAATAAATTAATGCCTGTCTCGCCCATTTCTTCAGTAAAGGCATGGACAGAGGATAGCGGCGGTGAGACATATTGAGAAATAGAGATATCATTGATCCCCATGACACTAATTTCTTCAGGAACCTTTATACCGTGTGCGGCTAACGTATGTATCACACCGATTGCAAAGGCGTCATTATAAGCAAGAATCGCAGTAGGTAAATCATTTCCCCATTTTTCTAACGCTTCTTCTGTCAATTGTTCCCCCGTTTTGACATCCAACATGCCATTTTCTTTTAAGATAAAATAATCTTCGTTAAACAAGTGATAATGCTGCATAATGTCAAGATAAGCGTTGGTTGTCGGTGTTTTATAGCGACGGAAACCATACATATTTTCGCTTTCTTCGGCACCAATAAAGGCAATTTTTTCGTGGCCCAATTCCAAAAGATGGGTTAAGGCAATCTCGGTTGCTTGATAAAAATCAGTATTTACAGAATCAAATTCTTCCAGTGGGAAATTACTGCCAATTACACAAAGGTTTGGATGCAGTTGCTGCAACTCTTGTAACGTCTTTTGGGTGAATTTGCCAATTGCCAAAATGCCATCAATCCCTTGAAGGTTATGTTGTTCCAATTGAGAAACTTTTAGAATATTGTAACCTAACTCTTCGGCCCGCTTTTCAGCGCCTAAACGAATCGACATATAGTAAATATCCGTTAGTTCTTCGTCATCTGAACGCCACTGAACGACGGCAATCGAAGGCTCTTGCGGAGCTGTTTGTACGGAAAGGTTAGGTGTCAGTTGCTCCTGCTGTTTGTTTTTATTTTTAGTTTTATATTTCGTATAATTCAGGGTTTCTGCTGCTTCAAAAATTTTTCGCTTGGTTTCCTCTGTAACGGATAAGTTTGGATCATAGTTCAGAACTCGCGATACAGTTGAAATTGAAACATTCGCGACTTTTGCGATATCTGTGATAGTTGCCATTCTAAATGCCTCCTTCTCAAGTACTATTATAGCATATAGTATATTTCTTTTTAGTAAAAAAAAGCAAGAAAAAGCTTTTTTTTACTTTTTTTTAGCAAAAACTATTGATTTTTTGACTAAAAAAATATACTATAAAGTCAAAGAAAGCGCTTTAATTAAATGGAGAAGGTGGTTTAGTGAAAAGATTTTCACTTTTTTTACTAATTTTACTTGCTTTAACAGGTTGTAAATCCGGTGAAAAAGAATTTGATGAAGAATCTCTTCAAAATCTAAAGGAAACGGCACAGTCTTATTCAGAAACAGAATTACAAAATGGTGACGTTCGTTTAAATGAATATATTTCTTTGAAAGGGGAGATTGTTGAGAGTGACAGTCGTTCCAGTTTAATAAAAAAAGGTGATCGTTTTATTTTGAAAAGTGGTTCTAGTAAATATCAAGTTTTTAATGAGCAAAAGAAAAAATTGAAGATTGGTGACGAAGTGACAGTTTACGGAGAATATTACGGCTTTTTGAAAGGGACATTAATTGAAAGTGAGGAGAATCATGATTCAGCCACGAATTAGACAGAATCCTTTTGAAACATACGAAGAAGTTGCAGAAGGATTTGAAGATTTATTAGCGCCACTGGAATTGTTTTTTGATCGAGAGTATCAAGGTCATCTGGATTTAGGGACACACGGAACGGTTTATTCTAAAGGGACACGTGATGCGGAGGCATTTTTACGACCATTATGGGGACTAGGTCCTTATGTAACACAAAATGAAAGTGAGTATTTGAATGACTTTCTAACTGGAATTATCGAAGGAACCGATCCTGAGAGTTCATCTTATTGGGGAAAAACAAAAGATTATGATCAATTGATTGTTGAGATGGCAGCATTAAGTACATTTCTTTTGTTAAACAAAGAAAAAACGTGGGACCAATTAACAAAAGAACAGCAAAACAATTTACACAGTTGGCTGATACAAGCCAATGAAAACATTATTCCGCCAAATAATTGGCATTTCTTTAGAGTGTTGCTGAATTTAGCGATGAAACATTGTGAAATGCCGTATTCAAAAGAACAGATCGCTGTTGATTTGGCTGTAATTGATCGTTTTTATGTCGGTAATGGTTGGTATTATGACGGAGTCGAGACACAAGTTGATTATTATGTTTCTTTCGCTATTCATTATTATAGTTTATTGTATTGTCGTTTTGCCCCGGAAGATACCGCAAGAGTGGCTATTATGAAGGAACGAGCAACTTTGTTCGCGCAAGAGTTTAAGTATTGGTTTACTCAGCCAGGAGAAGCGATTCCCTTTGGACGTAGCTTAACGTATCGTTTTGCTCAAGTGTCATTTTTTAGTGCCTTAGTTTTTGCAGATGTTGAAGCATTGCCGTGGGGTGAGATTAAAGGTCTAATCAGCCGACATCTTCATCAATGGATGAACAAAGATATTTTTACAACAGATGGATTATTGTCGGTAGGTTATGATTATCAAAATATGGTCTTTGCCGAAGGCTATAATGGTCCTGGTTCGCCTTATTGGGCTTTTAAAACATTTATTTTGTTAGCGGTTCCAAAAGATCATCCTTATTGGCAAGCAGAAACACAGCCTATTAGTTTTCCAGAAAAACACTTACCTTCACCAGAAAGTCGGAACTACTATCAAGTAAATGATGCAGGGACACATGGTTTAATGTTTCCAGCGGGACAATTTATTAATTATCAAGCTCATGCGCATGATAAATATAGTAAATTTGTTTATTCTTCCCATTTTGGTTTCAGTACTATAAAGAGTGATTATTGGTATTACGAAGGTGCTTATGATAATTGCTTGGCTTTAGCTGAAGACGACCATTATTTCCGCACGAAAGGATTAGATGATCAGTACGAAATTCTTGATGATCGTATCATTCATCAATGGCATCCTTGGTCCGATGTAGCAATCAAAACGACAATTGTACCATTAGAAGGCCAACATTTACGGATCCACGAAATTGAGACACAACGTGCATTAGTGGCTTATGAAGGTGGCTTCTCAATCCCGCTCTTCGATGAAAAGGTCACTTGTGTTTCTGATCAAATGGCTGAGGTAAAAAATGCAAAAGGTGTGTCAAAAGTAGAAAATATCAACGGTTTTTCTGAAGCTGCGATTATTCGGACAGAACCGAATACAAATTTACTTTATCCGTTAACGGAGTTGCCATATTTGAAAGCAAACTTGTCGAAAGGGAAACATCTTTTAATTTCATTGGTGACAGGCGTACTACCGAATGAGCAAATTGAGCCAGTTAAAGTTAGGTTAAAAGAAAATCAGCTTTTAGTTGAAGAAAAAGTTGTAATTTTGGGGAATTAGGGGGAAAAATACACAATGACAGAAAATGGACAGATTGAGTGGTTACCGAAGCAAATCAGTTTTGCTTTAAACAAAGTTCGAGGAAATTTAGAGACATTTAAAGAATTAGTTCCACCCGCGGCAAGTTTAAATCAAATTTATTATCCTGAAGAAAATATTGATTGGACGGCCAGCTTTTGGCCAGGAATGTTATTTTTAGCAAAGGAATTAACAAATTCAACAGAGTTCGATGAAGTGATTACCACACAGATGGCTTCTTTTCAACATCGCTTGGATGAACAAATTGAGCTGGAAACACATGATATAGGCTTTTTGTATATTTTAACAGCCATTGCCGATTATCAAGTCAATGGTCATGAGGCCTCAAAAGAAATGGCCTTGCAAGCTGCGGACTTATTAATGAAACGTTATTCACCAAAAGCCAAGATTATTCAAGCTTGGGGGAATTTAGACGATCCAGAGCAACGAGGTAGAATGATTATTGATTGTTTAATGAACTTACCATTATTATACTTTGCAGCAAAAATGACTGGCAAGCAAGAGTATTATGAAGCTGCCTACAATCATGCGAAACAAACACAAAAATATATTGTGCGAGAAAATCACACCACGTTCCATACGTATTATTTTGATACGGAAACAGGCGAAGCCTTGTACGGAAAGACACAGCAAGGATATTCAGATGATTCTTGTTGGGCTCGCGGCCAAGCCTGGGGAATTTACGGCTTTACGTTAAGTTATTTATATACAGGAGATAGTAGTTTTCTGGAAACAGCCAAAAATGTTGCTGATTACTTTATTCAAGAATTACCAGAAGACAAAATCTGTTACTGGGATTTAATTTTCAATGAAGGGAGTGAAGAAGAACGTGATAGCTCATCTGCTGCAATTGCTGCATGTGGCTTACTAGAATTATCTCGTCAGCTTCCATTAAATGATGAAAAACATGGCTATTATGAAAAGGTTGCGCTAGAACTATTACAAGCATTAGCGGAAAAGTATACAACGGTTTTACGACCAGAGTCGAACGGCCTATTGCTTCATGGTGTCTATGATAAAAAAACAAATACAGGAGTCGATGAATGCATGATTTGGGGCGACTACTTTTATTTGGAAGCGTTAACTCGTTTGGCGAAAAGCTGGTATTCTTTTTGGTAATTCATGGAGGAAAACTCCTAAAAAATAATAAATAGCGGAGGTAGTACAAATGAAATTTTGGAAAAAAGGCTTAACAGCGGCAGCGTTGTTAGCGGTGACGGCAGTAACTTTAACAGCATGTGGTGGTTCAAGTGAAAAGAAAGCAACTGAAAAGAGTGAAGATGGCAAAACAAAATTAACAGTAACTACTTGGAATTATGACACGACCCCAGAATTTGAGAAATTATTCAGAGCTTTTGAAGCGGAAAATCCTGATATCACTATTGAACCGGTGGACATTGCTTCAGATGATTATGACACAAAAGTAACAACGATGCTTTCATCAGGAGATACGACAGATATTTTAACTATGAAAAACTTACTTTCATATTCTAATTACGCGCTACGCAATCAATTGGTGGATTTAACCGATCACGTTAAAGATTTAGATATCGCACCTGCCAAAGCAAGTTACGAGATGTATGAAATCGATGGTAAAACCTATGCTCAGCCTTACCGTACAGATTTCTGGGTATTGTATTACAATAAAAAAATGTTTGATGAAGCCGGAATTGCCTATCCCGATAACTTAACTTGGGACGAATATGAAGCGTTAGCGAAAAAATTATCTAAACCAGAAGAACAAGTATATGGTGCCTATCAACATACTTGGCGCTCAACCGTTCAAGCGATTGCTGCTGCTCAAAATAATGCCAATTTGATTGAACCGAAATACAATTATATGGAAACTTATTATGATCGCGCATTGAGAATGCAAAAAGATCAATCACAAATGGATTTTGGAACAGCAAAATCAACAAAAGTAACGTATCAATCACAATTTGAAAATTCAAAAGCGGCGATGATGTACATGGGTAGCTGGTACATGGGGACTTTATTAACCAACATTGATGATGGCAAAACAAATGTCGAATGGGGGATTGCCGAAATACCACAACAAGAAAAAGGTAAAGCAACTACCTTTGGCTCACCGACAAGTTTTGCAATTAATAAAAACAGTAAAAAACAAAAAGCTGCTCAAAAATTCTTAGACTTTGCTTCAGGTAAAGAAGGTGCAAAACTTTTAGCAGAAGTAGGGGTGGTTCCTTCTTATAAAACAGATGAAATTGATAAAATCTACTTTGCAAGAAAAGGAATGCCTTCAGATGAAGTCTCACAAAAAGCCTTTAACCCAGATACAATTAATTTAGAATTCCCATCTGATAAAAACGGTGCCGCAATTGATAAAGTATTACAAGAAGAACATGATTTAATTATGGTCGGCGACGAAAAACCAAAAGATGGTATTGCTAACATGGAAAAACGTGTCAAAGCAGAGATAGACTAACTATTATTTCCTGCAAAAACACAAAAGATTGATGAAAAAAATAAGCTGAAATGAGTAACCTACAATGAATTTCAGCTTATTTTTTTAAATAAAGAATGTAGCTTGAGTTTGGAAGGAGGGCCTGTTAAGTTCACTTAACAGAATACAATTATGGAAATTACTTCAAAAACAAAAACAGCAAATAAATTGAGACGAAAAAATACGTGGACTGCGTTATCTTTTATCGCACCAAACTTTATTGGCTTTTTCCTCTTCACTTTAATCCCGGTTATCTGTTCACTGATTTTAGCTTTTATGAGTTGGGATTCTTTTTCAACTCCTGAATTTGTCGGAATGAAAAATTTCACCAAAATGATTCATGATGATACGTTTTGGATTTCGTTAAAACAAACATTTATCTATACGATTGGTGTTGTTCCGTTAACATTGATTTGCTCATTAGGACTAGCGATTTTGTTGAATCGTAAAATTAGAGGGATGAAATTTTTTAGAACGGCTTTTTTCTTTCCTTATGTAACGTCATTAGTTGCGATTGCGGTCGTTTGGAATATGCTATTTCATCCAACGATGGGACCAATTAATCAATTTTTGAAATTATTTATTGAAAATCCTCCTGGCTGGACATCTAGTTCTACTTGGGCTTTACCAGCAATTATCATCGTTAGTGTGTGGCGCTTTATGGGGTATTATATGATTTTGTATTTAGCTGGTTTACAAAGTGTGCCAAGAGAATTATATGAAGCAGCGTCAATGGATGGCGCGGGTAAATGGAATCAATTTTTAAATGTTACCTTACCTTCATTACGACCAACGACCTTTTTCGTGACTATCATGCTTGTAATTAACTGTTTCAAAGTTTTTGACTTAGTTCAAGTTATGACTGGTGGTGGACCAGGACGTGCAACGAATGTGTTAGTTTATGAAATTTACAATGAAGCCTTTGTCAAATTTAATTTTGGTTATGCATCAGCCATTGCGATGGTCTTATTCATCATCGTTCTAGCGATTACTGTGGCTCAATTTAAATGGAATCAACATCAAGAGAAAGTTTAGGAGGAGAAAAGATGGAAGCAACTTTTTCAAAAAAAGAAAATACTCGAAAAGCAAAAACGAAAAAAGCAGAAAAAGTCACACCTGGTGGGATCCTTGTAATCATTCTCTTAACTTTACTTGCGTTAATTACTTTGGTGCCTTTCATTTGGATGGTTTCAGCATCATTTAAAACAAACAATGAAGTTTTCACCATTCCAATTCAATGGATTCCTAAAAGTTGGCATCCAGAAAACTATTCCGTTATTTGGGAACGCATTCCATTGTTAACTTTCTTTAAAAATACGTTATTTTTAAGTATTGTGATTACGATTATTCAACTATTTACTTCAAGTTTTGCAGCATATGGCTTTTCAAAAATGAATTTTAGAGGAAGAGATACACTTTTTATTACGTACATCGCAACAATTGCTATTCCTTGGCAATCGTATATGATTCCACAATTTATTATGATGCGTCAATTAGGTTTGACTGACACGTTATGGTCACTTGTTTTATTACAAGCATTTAATGCATTTGGAGTCTTTTTACTGAAACAATATTACAGTAGTATTCCAGATTCACTATGTGAAAGTGCGCGGATTGATGGGTTAAGTGAGTGGGGAATTTATTGGAAAATTATTTTACCATTAACCAAACCAGCTTTAGCCAGTCTCACGATTATTACTTTTGTGAATACATGGAATGACTATATGGGACCTTTCATTTATTTATCTTCTACTGAGAATAAAACGATTCAGTTAGGTTTGAAAATGTTCGTCGGTTTATTTGATGCTGAATATGCCTTAATCATGGCCGCATCAGTGGTTTCTATTTTACCAGTAGGGATTGTCTTTTTAGCAATGCAAAAATACTTTGTTGAAGGTATTGCTACATCTGGAATGAAGAATTAGGAGGAAGTTTGAATGTTTACTAAGCAAACCTTTGATAATAATATTTATATGAAAATTTTTCGCTGGCTTTACATTTTATTTATCGGTAATCTAGGGCTTCTCTTAGTGAACATTCCTTTTTTCATAGCGGTGATTAGCTTAGACATTGATCCACGAAACCTCCCACTTTTTGTAGTAACGTTGTTGCCGATAGGGGCAGGGATGATTGCACTTTTAGGCTTAATCGATACTTTTAAAGAAGAAAAGGAGCTGGATCCATTTAAAACTTTTTTCCAAAAGTTTCGTCAGTTTGGGTTAAGAGGCTTTCTTATCAGCTTGCTAGGCTTAGGAAGTAGCATCATCAGTGTGACAGATATATTCTTTTTTGCCAAAACAACGATTGGTAAATGGTTTATTCCATTGATGGTCCTTCTGCTAATTTTTGGGTTAGCTATTATGCTGAATGCTTGGTATTTTCAAGTACGAAACCCGCAAGCTTCTTTTAAAGATGTGTTTCGGATTTCAATTTACTATGGACTGCGGAAATGGTATGTCAGCTGTCTAAATGTTTTTTTACTATTCTCAATGTTTGCAATGATGTTTTTGAAGCCACAGTTTGGGTTTGTTGTAACCCCTGTCCTTTTCCTAGGGATTATTTATTTAAATACTGGGAAATTGCATGAAAAGCAAAAAAAGAATAAATAATTTTTACATAATAAGTAATCTCGATTTTCAGGAAAATGAATGAAGGTGGGGTTGCTTATTTTGTTCTTGCCTTGTTTATTAAAGTGGAGGGAGCGAACGAATGAAGAAAAAAATAATTATTTTAAGTAGCTTTTTGATAGGTGCTATTTTTGTGCTCGTTATTTTTACTACCAGCCAGCAAAGTATGATTAATAACGAAGCAATCCAAGTCGAAGAATTAATTGTTTATGGCGATAAAAATATGAATCGTGTAGCGAAGCAATTCTCTGATCAGAATAATTTAACTTCGTTTGGGAAAAATTTCTGGCGCAAAACGTATAACGGAAAATCACCCACTCAGGAACTACTGAAGGTTGCAACGGAGGATTTAGTACAACATAAAATGATTAAACAGCTGGCAACGGAGTTAGAAATAGCCCACTCACAAACATTTGGGCAAGAAAAAAAAGAATGGCAAGACCAAAAGAGCAGTTTAACGCTCTGGCAATTTTTAGATGCAAAAGATCAACAATTACAGGACCAAATAAAAGAGAAATTAATGGAGAAAGAAAAGCCAACGCAAAAAGAATTGCGGCAGGCCTTTGAGCAATTGGATGATAAATATAAAAAGACCGATTACTTTGTTGAAGCAATTGAAATTCCAACTTTTTCAGGTAAGCAAGCAGAATTAGAAAAAATAGCCGAAGCAATCTCTCCGAATCTATCTTATGAGGAGACGTTATTGGAGTGGCAAAATAAATTACCTAATCTTGTTATTGAATCGTATCAATTGAAGAGTGCAGAAATCCAAAAAGAGGATATTTATTCGTTGTCTGTTGGGGAGATTCTTAGTGAAAAAGCTGTTGGTACCGTGGTGAAAGGATACCACGAAAACCAATACTTTTATATTTTTAATAAGGAAGGAGGGCAACTTTTACAGTTTGAAGAAGCACCACAATTTGGCAAAAATGCCTATATCAACACATGCTACAAAGAGAAATTAGCTACGTATCAACAAGCAACCAAAGTAGACTTGTTGGAGAAAGACAGAGAAAAGTTTTTTCAAAATTATCAAAATAAAAACAGTTAAGGAGCAGAAAATGAGAAAAAAAGCGTATTTTAAAAGTGTAACCATCTTCCTTTCTATTTTACTTGTTTTTTCCCAGCTTCAATTATTTAGTCTTCCTGCTTATGGGGAAACAGTGAGTGATCAACCGTTACTTTTTCGTTCAGTAGGTGTCGCTCAAAATGGGACGACCTACTATGTGGATGGGGAAGGAGGAAATAATGCCAATGATGGGCAGTCTCCAGCCAGTGCTTGGCGTGATTTTGAAAAAGTGAATCAGACGGAGTTTCAGCCAGGCGACCATCTTCTGCTGAATGCGCAAAGTACCTGGAATAACCAATTGTTGCATCCAAAAGGGAATGGGACAGCGGCACAAAAGATTGTCATTGATTTTTATGATACGAATGACAAAGGAGAAACCATTTTTGAAACAACACGGCGTCCGATTATTAACGGTGGTGGCACCTACAGCACAGGGACTTTCAAACGTGCAATCTCAGGGGCTGTGCAGTTAGTGAACCAAGAATATTGGGATATTTCAAACTTAGAAGTGACAAATACACCAGAGCTAGATAATCTCGAAGGCTATAAGAAACCAGGAGATGCTCAAAGAGCGGGGATATTAGTCCTAGGATATGAACAAAATCGAACGTTCAATAGTGTCACGATAAGGAATAACTATGTTCATGATGTTCAAACAGAATATTATTTGAATCTAAGTGGGAATACTGCAACCAAACGATTAAAAGCGGTAGGTGGAATTATTGTTTTAGGAAGTTGGTTTGATGAGAATGGCAATGTAGTAACAGCAGCCAATGATCATCGAACAACGACTGGATTTAATGATATTTTGATTGAAAATAATGTGATTCAACGAGTGGGACTTGAAGGAATTCGAACAAAAGCTGATTCAGATACCTCAAGAGGCAACACTTTCTACAAAACGTTTTCTAATATTACGATTCGTAATAACTATTTAGAAGATATTGCTGGCGACGGAATTGTCTTGTCAGAATCCAAAAGTGGCGGTGTCGTCGAAGGAAATGTTGCTGTCCGAATGTGCAATGCCGATTATGGTACACAAAATTACGCGGGCGTTTGGGCAATGTCTGTAGATGACGGACTGTTCCAATATAACGAAGTATACGGAATCAAATATGGATTTAACGATGCCGAAGCTTATGATGTGGACATGCAGTCAAACAATGTTATTTATCAATATAACTATTCACATCATAATACTGGCGGCTTTTTATTGCTTATGTCTGATCAAAAAAATTCGGTTATTCGGTACAATATCTCAGCTAATGACGGCGGTGGTAACCGAGGAACAGGTAAAGACAATCCAGGCGGAGCTGGTGGCTACAATTATAAAGAACAAAGTATTTTCCATTATTGGGTGAAAAATGATGGAGCGGCAATGCCAACTATCCACAATAATACGATTTATGTTGGCGACGGCATTTCAACATCATTATTTGGTGAAGGAAATAGTTCTGACAACAGTGGTACAGTAGCCAATTTTTACAATAATATTTTATACAAAGAAGGTACCGGACAATTAAAATTCTTATCTAATTATCCAACAAATGGGACACAACCAATTGAACGTAAAATGGTCGATAATCCAGAAAAATATTTCAAAAATAATGTTATTTGGCCAAAAGAAATTGCTACAGAAAAAAGTGGTGCAACTGTTGAAAAATTAGTATCAAGTGGAAACATTTTTGAAAAACCACAATTAGAAATCACAGATAACCCTGAAAAAGTGAAAGAGTTGGCAGAGCAAGAATTTACGACATTGAAACCAACAAAAGATAATGTGGTTGAATTTACTTCTAAAGAACGCTTACGTCAGCGAGCACAAATGTTCCAGTTAAAAGAAACCTCTCCAGCGATTGGTAAAGGCTTGTCGGAAGTGAACAGTGCGGCCGAAGACTTCTTTGGAAATAGCTTGAAAAATAAAGTTTTAGATATTGGTGCGCAACAAGCATCCACAATTGAAAAAAGTATTCGTTATCAAAATCAAGTGTTAGAAATTAGTTCGGCAACAGGTGTGTATCCTAATTTGCCAGAGCAAGTTGAATTAACGTACGAAGAAGTCGTTAATGAAGAAGTGGTTGCGACAGGCAAAAAAGAATTTAAGTTACAATGGGAAGCAATCCCTCAAGAAAAAATTAATACAGCAGGCACAGTTGAAGTTGCAGCAACAGTTATCGGCTTACCGATAGATGCTGTCAAAGTAACAGCCAAGGTCTCTTTTGAGGGTGAACTTGGTGAAGGAAAAGATACCGTTAAACTAAAAACAGCTCAAACTGCCTATGTTCAAAAGAGTGATGGTAACCGAGCATACTCTGCTATAGCAGGCGGTACTGCTGCCATTAGTTCAGGAGACGCCTATAAATATCCTTATGGAGTAAACTATACGGGCAATTACGCATTAAAATTAAAAAATGCTAGTTCTGCGGGGTATAATCGCCGGATTTACGTTGAAATTGATACACAAGAATTGAAGAACTATCAATCACTAAAAAGTGCCAATTTAGAATTAAATGTGATGCGTTATGATGCGTGGAATGGTGCTGGAAATACAAATGATGAACGTTTGAAAAATACGCAGTTCCAAGTAGATGTTTATGGAACAGATACTAATTGGATGAGTAACACCATTACTTGGAACAATGGCCCAAATAATTTAAATGTACCAAATGAAGAATTTATTGCTCGACAATCTTTTACAAATAGTTCAATTATGAATAATCAAAATACAATCTCTATCGATATTAGTAACTATCTACGGAAGCTAATTCAAAGTGGTGAGAAAATTCCAGCCAAGTTAAGTTTCTTATTAGCGATTACAGACAGTCGTTTGCCTGGTTATGATTCTGATAATGCTGGGTTTGATGCTTTTTCAAAAGAAGGCGCACAAAAGGCCTATCAAGACTTTTTAGCAGGCAAATTGACCTTGCCAACTGGTCAACAGCTAACAGAGGATAGTTTAGCTCCTAAAATTGTTTTATCGAATGTTTTCGAAGTCAAACATGAGTCGATTGAGGTCACGACAGAAGCGGGTCAAGCCCCTAATCTACCAGAAAAAACAACTATTTTTTATTCGGATGGTTCACAACGAGAAGTGACTGTCAATTGGTCAGAAGTTCCAGCATCTTCTTATCAAAAAGAAGGAACATTCACTGTTGTAGGACGAGCAGCAGGTGTCTCAATGCCAATTATTGCCAATGTAAAAGTCACCGCTAAACATATTGTTGGATTCAAGGAATTGCCTACGCTGGATCGACTAACAGGCACCTCGCGAGGCGAACTGAATTTGCCAACTGAAGTAATTGCAAAATTAGATGATGGTAGCGAAACGAAATTGAAGGTTATTTCTTGGGATGACGATGTTAGTAATTATTCGCCAAGTAGCCCGCCAGGTACTTACCAGTTCCCTGCTGCAGTAGAAGAAAAAATAGGAATTGCGAATCCCGATGAACGAAAAATCTTCCAAGTCGTGCAAACTCATGCGATTCCTGAAAGAATTCAATTTGCTACAGAAACAGCCACTATAAAATCAGGCGAAAATTATCAAATTCAATCTAAAGTGATTGGTCAAGCGCCGCACACAGAAACGGATGCTTGGAGCTCGCAAGTAACGTATGAGTTGGTTACACCAGATGCTGGCAATACAGTAAGTGTAGATGAAAACGGTCTGATTAGGACAGAAGCAACGACTGCTGCAGGAAATTATCAAATCAAAGTAACAAGCAAAGTTTTACCGGTAGTGACTGCACAATTTTCAATTAAAGTCACAAAATAAACGAACTGTTTGAAGAGATTGGAACAAGAATTGCTGTACCTTGCAATCTTTCTAGTCTCTTCGATTATCTAGAATCAATAAATATTCTATTGCCTACTATTCATTCTTTTTAAAACAAGGTAAAATAATAAATGAAAGTAAACGATAAAGGTGTGTAGACAATGAATACTATCTTAACAGGTGATCGTCCAACTGGTAAATTGCACCTAGGACATTACGTAGGTTCCTTAAAAAAACGAGTAGAAATGCAAGCAGACCCTACAAATCAATTATTTGTCATGATTGCAGATTTACAAGCATTGACAGATAATGCAAAAAATCCCGAAAAAGTTTCAGCCAATGTTTTAGAAGTTGCTTTGGACTATTTAGCAGTTGGTTTAGACCCTACGAAAACAACAATTTTTATCCAATCGCAAATTCCACAGTTAGCTGAATTAACAATGTACTATCTAAATTTAGTGACCACGTCACGTGTTCGTCGGAATCCAACGGTCAAAGCAGAAATTGAGCAAAAAAAATTTGGGGAAGGTGTTCCGACAGGATTCTTTATTTATCCCGTTTCACAAGCTGCTGATATTACTGCCTTTCAAGCGAACTTAGTCCCAGTTGGGGAAGACCAAAAACCAATGTTGGAACAAGCGCAAGAAATTGTGCATAGTTTTAATCAGACGTACGGTGAAGTTTTAGTTAGACCGGAAGCTGTGTTACCACCAAAAGGCATGGGACGCTTGCCAGGAATTGATGGCAACGGAAAAATGAGTAAGTCTTTAGGCAATGGTATTTATCTTTCAGATCCAGCTGAAGTGGTACAGAAAAAAGTAATGAGTATGTATACCGATCCAAATCATATTCGTATAGAGGACCCAGGACAAGTTGAAGGAAATATGGTCTTTACTTACTTGGATGTCTTTGGGAAAGAGAAAGAATATATTGAAGAATTAAAAGAGCACTATCGTCATGGCGGTTTAGGAGATGTGAAAATTAAACGTTACTTAATTGATGTCCTAGAAGAAGAACTCGCACCGATTCGTCGACGTCGTGAAGAGCTGGCTAAAAATCCAGAAGCGATTATGGAAATGTTGCATAAAGGAAGTCTTGCTGCTGAAAAAGTGGCAGCACAAACCTTAACAGAAGTCAAAAAAGCGATGGGAATTCAATATTTCTAAGCAATAAAAGAACTGGAACAAGTCAAAAGAAGAATGACTTGTTCCAGTTCTTTTTAAGTGGTTTGAAATTGACTATTATATAAGCTGGCGTAAAGAGTCGGAGCTTGTAATAGTTCCTGATGCGTTCCTTTTTCAATAATATCGCCATTTTTCATCACTAAAATTAAATCAGCATTTTCAATTGTGGATAATCGATGAGCGATAACGAAGCTTGTTCGATTTTCTGTGACAGTTTCCATCGCTTTTTGAATATGGGCTTCTGTTCGTGTGTCCACACTCGAAGTTGCTTCATCGAGAATAACAACGGGCGGATTTGCTAAAATGATTCGGGCGATGGTTAATAACTGTTGTTGCCCTTGTGATAATGCACCATTTTCGCTAGAAATAATTGTGTCATATCCTTGAGGAAGGGTCCGAATAAAATGATCACATTGAGCAATTTTAGCTGCTTCAATTATTTCTTCACGAGAAGCATCTTTTTTTCCATAGGCAATATTATCTGCTACGGTTCCTTCAAATAGCCAAGTGTTTTGTAAAACCATGCCAAATAAATTTCTTAGATTTTGTCGAGAAAGTTTCGTAATATCAATTCCATCAAAAGTAATGGCACCTTGATTTATTTCATAGAAACGCATTAATAAGTTGACTAATGTTGTTTTACCAGCGCCGGTGGGTCCTACAATGGCCACTGTTTTTTTCGGTTGAACAGAAAAATCAACATTCTTCATTAAAATTTTTTCTGGTGTGTAGCCAAATTGAACATTTTTAAATTCAATGGCTCCTTTAGGAGAAGAAATAGTTTCTAAATGAGTTGCTTCTGGCTGTTCATCAGCTTCATCTAAGATAACAAAAATCCGATCAATGGAAGCCATCGCTGCTTGAATTGAGTTAATGACATAAGAAGCGGTAGAAATCGGCTCAGAAATTTGGTTGATATATTGCAAATACGCTTGCAAGAAACCAATCGTAATACCACCAGATAAAACGAGCATTGCGCCTAAGATAGCACTGATAATAAAAGCCAACTGATTAATAAAACGAATAGCTGGATAAATCGCAAAATTTAGAAACTGTGCTTTTTTAAAGGCACGATAATGTTGTTGATTAACAGCATCAATTGTTTTTTCAGCATTTTGCTGTTGATTAAAGGTTTTTGTGACCAAATTTCCTGCTAAATATTCTTCCATCTTATTATTTAATTGACCTAATTCAGCTTGACTTTGATCAGCAAACACCTTGTTTTTATTCGCAATTTTTGTCGTCATGAAAGTACTGCCGCCAATTAGCAGCAACACTAAAATGGTTAATTTTGCATCAATATAGAACAACATGATTCCTGCAAAAAGGATAGTCACGACGGAAGTGAAAAATTGGTTGATGCCTGTTAAAAGAACTTGTGACAATTGGTTTAAGCCAGTTGTTGAACGACTAATGATATCGCCCACTTGGTGATTGTCAAAGAAGGCCATTGGTAAAGTTTTAAACTTTTTTGTCACTTCTTTTCTAATTCTTAAAGTAACCCGTTCGCTTAAAGAAGCCATTGCTCGTTCCTGAATAAAAGAAGTGATACTACTAATGATTGAAAAGAGAATTAAAAGTAAGACGGGACCTAAGAGCGCTTCTTCAACTAAAGGAAGTGTCATACCTTTGAGCCCGACACGCTTGATAGCTTCTAAGAGGTTATCAATCCCGATTGCCATAATATAGGTCATGGCAACAATTAATAAGTTTCCAATTAAACTGCAGATCATTAGACCATAAAAGATTGGATGCTCAGGTTTAATCATTTTCCAGAAACGTTTAAAGCTTTGAAGATTCATTGTTTTTTTCATTGTATGGCTTGAAAAAAAAACTTTCTTTCAAGCAGTCACATCCTTTCTTTAATTACTTGGGTAAGATACCTTGCGATTTAGCAAAGTCTTGGTAATAGCTATTAGTGGTAAGTAAATCAGCGTGGGTGCCTTGACCAACAATCCTTCCTTCATCTAGGACGATAATGTTGTCAGCGTTCATGATTGTACTTAACCGTTGAGCAACAATGAGTAAAGTTTTGTCCGACATTTGTGCATGTAAAGCGGCACGTAGAGCGGCGTCAGTTTTGTAATCTAATGCGGAAAAGCTATCATCGAAAATATAAACGTCTGCCGGTTTGATTAAGGCTCGTGCAATACACATTCTTTGTTTTTGACCACCAGAATAGTTGGACCCGCCTTGTGCTACGAAACTTTCAATCCCTTGCGGTAAGGAATCGATAAATTCAGAAGATTGTGAAATTTCTAGTGCCGTTCTTATTTCTTCTGTAGTTGCTTTGGCATTTCCCATTAATAAGTTTGATAAGATTGTCCCACTGAAAAGAAAGGCTTTTTGTGGCACATAACTGATGACTTGGCGAATCGTTTGCTGAGATAATGAGCGGATATCTGTGCCAGAATAGCTAATCGTGCCGGCTGTGACATCATTTATTCGTAAAAGTAACTTAACTAAAGTACTTTTACCAGCGCCAGTTGCACCAACAATCGCCGTTGTTTTTCCTTTAGGAATAACAAAACTAACATTTTCTAAAACAGGATCAGCTGTTTCTGTGTATTGAAACGTGACGTGATCGAAGCAAATCAAGGCTTTCTCAGGATGATAAGCAATGGTTGCTTCAGTGTGAGGATCGCTAATTTCAATTTCTTCTGACAAAACTTCTTGCAAGCGATTCAAGGAAGCAACGGACCGTGGAATGACAACTAATACCATAGCCGCGATCATTAAGTAGGCCAAAGTTAGAAGGGTATATTCAATCACAGCTGTAACGGTGCCAATTTGTAGGGTGCCTATTGCAACTAAATTACCGCCAAACCACAAAATAGAGGCGTACACAACGCCCATTAATAAAAAGGCAACGGGAGTAATCCAAGCAAAGATTTGATTCACTTTACTCATGCGTTCAGCATAATTTTTAAATGTTTGATTGGTTCGCTGCTCTTCAAAGTCTTGATTATTGAACGCACGAATCATATTAATTCCAGTAAAGAACTCTCGTAAAGTCGTAGTAATTCGATCCATTTTTGGTTGAATTTTTAAAGATAAAGGGGTACCTTTTTTCATTAAAAAATAAACAACGACTAAGTAAAATACGATGGAAGCCAATGTTACCCAAGCGAGTGAAACTGAATAAGAAAATGTCATCACTAAGGCAAATAAACTAATAATAGGCGCTGGAAAGATTAATTGGCAAAATAGCACAATCATTGTTTGAACATTATCTACATCGTTGGTCATTCTAGTTAGCAAAGAATTTGAACCAAACTTATCAACATTTTTCATCGAGAATTGTTGAAATTTTTTAAAGAACAATCCTCTAACTTGAAAACCAAATTTAGCAGCTACTAAAGCAGACAAATAGCTAGAAATAATTGCGGCAATTGTTCCAATGAATGCCACAAGAAACATTTGTATGCCAATCGTTTTAATTACTTGTTGGTCACCGCTAACGATGCCCACATCAATCAACTTGCCAACTAATTTAGGGACGCCAAGGGTTCCTGCGATTTGCAAACAGATGGTTAAAGTTGTCGCAAGAACAATCCATTTATTTTCTTTAATAAACTCTTTCATTAATTTCATGAAATTTCCTCCTTAAACAATACCGTTTTAGCTGTTACAAAGAGTCATTGTACACGTTCAAGTAACTTGAATGTCAACAGTAGAAATGCTAAACTTTTTGATGGAGGGAACAGGATGGAAAAAAATTACACAATAAAAGATGTTTCTGAGTTGTTAAATATCCCTAAGTCCACGATTCGTTATTGGGACGAGCAAGGGTTGATTAGTACAACACGCAATGAAGAAAACGGATATCGAACCTTTGATTTAGAAGATTTGTTCAAAATATATGATATTGATTTTTATCGAAAAATGGGGATTCCTATCAAAGATATGTTGAATTTATATAAAAAGACACCTACCGATCTCTATGCCACCATGGAAGCAACAGAAGAACAACTGGGGCAAGAAATAAAAAGGCTTCAACATAAATACAAAGAAATCAAGAAAAGAAAATTACATTTACATGCGTTAATTGATTTAGAAACATTGGTTTTTTCAGATGAACCAATTCCTTTTGATAAAATTGTTGTTGTTGATATTGAGAATCCAGAAGAGATGAAAGTTTACATGGAACACATTTCAACTTTAGGTATTTACGGGGATTTAAGTGAATCCAATGAACTGACGTATGGGATTTGTTTGGCAAATCATGTGAATAAAAAAAGTTTAGATAAAGTGATTTGGCTCAAAGAATCAAGTAGCCAATACAAAGGCTTTATTTTAAAAGTCAATACACAAGATACCCGTTTGAATAATATCGAAGAAGTAAAAAAGCGTTTAGCAAAACAAGGATTTGAAACAGGCATCGTTGTCGGGGAACATATCTTGACACAACTAGAAGAGGAAAATCAATATATTGAATATTATTATGGTTGGATTGAAATTTTAGGGGAAAAGTGAAGTAATTGAAACAAAGAAGGAACTAGCAATAGCAAATGTAGCTAAGCTAGTTCCTTTTTTGATTTATAACAAGAAACCCAACATATTATTAACAATGTGAATAGCCATAACAAATACAAGCGAACGATTTGATTTTAAGTAAGCTGCAGATAATAAAATAGCTCCTGGCAGATAAATGAGAAAATCAAGGGGCTGTTGTGTGTGCATAAAGGTGAATAAAAAAATTGAAATCATAGTTGCACAGGCTATACCAATTGTTTCCGATAAACAATTCATTAATACTTGCCGAAAAACTAGTTCTTCAGCAATTGGCCCCACGATTGCTAAGAAAAATAGAGTAACAAGCAATGGGACTTGTGCACCAAATGAGAGAACATCTTGTTGATTAGCAATTAGATTATTACTCATGATTTTTTGAATAATAACATCGACTAAAAAAATCAGCCCCACCCATAAGAAAATGCTAAAAATACGCCAAAGAGTCTCTTCTTTAAAATAGTCGAACCCAGCAACGATTTCTTTCCAAAATAAAACTATTCCCACAATAGCAGTAATAGTTAAACCTGTTACGAGATTTGCAAAAGATGATTCTACTAAATTATTATCAAATAACAGTGAAATAGCTAATAATAATAAAGAACCAGCTTGCATTAAAACTGTGAAAAAATATACCACAATTAAACTAATTGCTCTAGTGTTTTTACGGATAAAATTCAAAAATAGTCCTCCTCAAAAATAATTAGATAATATCCTTTGTGAAAATAACAAGTTCTCAGCTTTTATACAACAAATACGCACAAGTGAAACCGCTTTATGAGTGGAATTTATCCAATTATTTTTAATGTTCTTAAGAGGTTATAAAAAAAATATTAGATAAACGTTTTCACAAAGAACAGTCATTTCGGTAAATTTTTACCTTAAAATGACACAAAATCTATAATTTGTTTCTCAAATCCTATAATTTGTTCCTTAAAAAGATATTATGAAAACGCTATTATATTTATGAAAGGAGCGAAACGAATGAAGAAGAAAAACGGGTTTTTTCAAAATGTATGGCGTTATAAGGCCTTAATCCTTATGGCGTTACCAGGATTTATCTGGTTTATATTTTTCTTCTATATACCAGTCTTAGCCAATGTGGTCGCATTTAAAGATTTTCATATTTCACCAGATGGTTTCTTAGCTAGTCTAAGAGAAAGTCCTTGGGTTGGTTTTGAAAACTTTAAATTTTTATTTGCGTCAAAAGATGCTTGGTTAATTACTAGAAACACCATTTTGTACAATGTCGTCTTTTTAGCCTTTAACTTATTCTTCGCGATTGCTTTTGCTATTATTATGAGTGAATTAAGAAATCGTCGCTTGGTTAAAGTTTATCACACGATGTCATTGCTACCATATTTCTTATCTTGGATGGTTATTAACTATTTTGTTTATGCCTTTTTAAGTCCAGATAAAGGGATTTTGAATCAATGGATTACTGGTAATGGCGGCACAATGATTAACTGGTATGCAGATCCACGTTGGTGGCCAGTAATTTTTGTCTTCCTAAATGTTTGGAAGAGTCTAGGCTACAACAGTATTATCTACTATGCTTCTGTGATGGGGATTGATCCGACATACTATGAAGCAGCGATGGTGGATGGTGCCAACAAATGGCAACAAATAAAAAATGTTACGATTCCACAAATTTTACCAATGATGTCTGTTTTATTAATTTTAAACATCGGCGGTATCTTCAGAGCAGACTTTGGTTTGTTCTACATCGTACCAAGAAACTCAGGTGCGCTTTACAACGTGACAAGTGTGTTAGATACCTATATTTACAATGGCTTAACGGCTACTGGTGATGTAGGCATGACGGCAGCTGCAGCGTTATATCAATCTGTCGTTGGGGCATGTTTGTTATTAATTGCGAATTTAGTTGTTCGTCGAATTGAACCAGATTCAGCACTATTTTAGGAGGAAGGATTATGAAAAAGAAAAAAGTCACTAGCGTTAACGTTCGATCCTTCAACCCGACAGCGAATTTGATTTTCAATATTGTCATTGCTATTTTTGCTATTTCCTGTGTGGTTCCGTTTTTCTTTGTTATTATGATTTCATTGACAAGTGAAGGATCATTAGCAGCAAACGGCTACCGGTTTTGGCCAAAAGAATTTTCATTGGAGGCCTATCGTTACATTTTCCAAGGGGCAATGAGTCAACGCATTATTCATGCCTTAGGGATAACGGTATTCATTACGGTGACAGGGACGATTGTCAATGCAACAATGACGTCATTATATGCCTATGTCATTTCTCGTTCCAACTTTCCATTTAAAAAATTCTTTACATTGTTTGCGTTAATTACAATGTTATTTTCACCAGGGATGGTTGCGAACTATTTAGTAATGACAAACTTATTGCAATTGAAAGATACAATTTGGGCGTTAATTTTGCCTTTAGCTTTAGGACCATTTAATATTTTAGTGATGCGAACGTTTTTCAAGAAAACCGTGCCTGACAGTATTATTGAATCGGCACGTATTGATGGCGCAAGTGAAATGCGCATTTTTGTCAGCATTGTGTTACCGCTAGCCGTTCCAGGGATTGCCACAATTAGTTTATTTGCGGCTTTGGGTTATTGGAACGATTGGTTCAATGCATTACTTTACATTCAAAAAGATACCTTGGTACCATTACAGTATTTATTGATGAAAATTCAAAACAACTTAGAGTTCTTATCGAGAAGTACGGATATGGGTGCAGCAGCACAAGAAGGCTTAGGCGTTCTACCAAGTGAATCGGCTCGAATGGCGATTGTTGTCTTATCTACGTTACCAATTGCGTTAACTTACCCATTCTTCCAAAAATATTTCGTGGGTGGTTTAACAATCGGCGGCGTGAAAGAATAAAATTGTACAGGAGGAAATAAGGAATGAAAAAATGGCAAAAAGGATTAGCCGTAGCTGGCGCAGCAGCTTTAGCTGTAGGACTAAGCGCGTGCGGTAAATCTTCAAAAGATGCAGCGTCAAAAGGTGATGATAGTACACCAACGTTATTAATGTATCGTGTTGGGGACAAACCAGA
Source organism: Enterococcus sp. HMSC078F03 (assembly GCF_001811595.1). Taxonomy (NCBI): domain Bacteria; kingdom Bacillati; phylum Bacillota; class Bacilli; order Lactobacillales; family Enterococcaceae; genus Enterococcus; species Enterococcus sp. HMSC078F03. The sequence goes on from NZ_KV805602.1 coordinate 399,039, forward strand.
TAATTATGACCAATTAATCGATAATGCGAATAAAATTATCGAGAAAAAAATTGGGGCAAAATTAAAAATGGAATTTGTTGGTTGGGGCGATTGGGACCAAAAAATGTCAACAATCGTTGCTTCTGGTGAAAGCTATGATATTTCATTAGCACAAAATTATGCAACGAATGCACAAAAAGGCGCCTATGCTGATTTAACTGATTTAGCACCTAAATATGCCAAAGAAGCCTATGATCAATTACCAGATAACTATATTAAAGGAAATACGATCAATGGAAAACTGTATGCGTTCCCAATTTTAGGTAACTCTTACGGTCAACAAGTTTTAACTTTTAATAAAGAATATGTCGATAAATACAATTTAGATATTAGTAAAGTCGATGGTAGTTATGAAAGTGCAACCGAAGTTCTAAAAGAATTCCATAAAAAAGAACCAAATATTGCTGCTTTTGCTATCGGCCAAACATTCTTTGCAACAGGTAATTATGACTTCCCTATTGGTAACCAATATCCATTTGCAGTGAAAACAACTGATACTGGCTCACCAAAAATTATTAACCAATATGCCGACAAAGACATGATTAATAATTTAAAAGTCTTACATCAATGGTATAAAGATGGCTTGATTCCAACAGATGCTGCTACAAGTACAACACCATATGACTTAAATACCAATACTTGGTTCATGCGTCAAGAAACACAAGGACCTATGGATTATGGTGATACAATCTTAACACAAGCTGCTGGCAAACCACTTGTTTCTCGTCCACTAACAGAACCATTAAAAACAACAGCTCAAGCGCAAATGGCTAACTATGTTGTTGCAAATACGTCTAAAAACAAAGAAAAATCTGTTGAATTGCTAGGCTTATTAAACAGCAATCCAGAATTGCTAAACGGACTTGTTTATGGTGAAGAAGGCAAACAATATGAAAAAGTTGGCGATGATCGTGTGAAATTATTGAAAGATTACACACCAACAACTCATTTGAGTGCTTGGAACACAGGAAACAACTTAATCATTTGGCCAGAAGAATCTGTCACTGAAGACATGGTTAAAGAACGTGATAAGAGCATCGAAGAAGCAAAAGATTCACCAATTCTTGGTTTTACTTTTGTAAATGATAAAGTGAAAACTGAAATCACTAACGTTGCTACAGTTATGAACCGCTACGCAGCAAGCTTAAATACAGGAACTGTTGATCCAGAAGAAACACTTCCAAAATTAATGGATGACCTAAAAACAGCTGGCTGGGATAAAGTTCAAAAAGAAATGCAAACACAATTAGACGAATATATCCAATCTCAAAAATAATCACAGGAGGCTGAGGCATTAGCTGAGCGCTTTTGGCTCAGCCTTTTACATAATAGAAAGGAAGAGGAAGATGGAAAGTACAGGGATTCAGCGGTTGTTTTACCTTTCCTGGACAGTAATCAAACTAAATTTACTGTTTGTTTTATTTAGTTTAGCTGGAGGGATTATTTTTGGTGTTGGTCCAGCACTCCAAATGATGACTGATTTCATTTTGGAAGAGGGCATGAATTATCAAGCAATCACCGTTAAACGAGCATTTGAATCATGGAAAGCACATTTTAAAAGAAGTAACTGTTATTTTCTACTTTTTCTCTTCACTTTAGGATTTGTTTTTTATAATATTTATTTAGCCGTTCAATTTACCGGAATAATGTGGTTAATTATTACATTTATTTTATTTTTTGTTTCCCTAATACTCGTTATTTTTTACATTTATATGCTACTATATGAAGGAAGCTATTTTATCTCAACTATTGATTTAATGAAGCTTTCATTTATCAGTATCTTTTTAAACCTCGGTGTATTTTTTAAAGTCTTATTCGGTGTAATTAGTATCGTTGCTTTAACTTGGAAAATGAAAGGACTGCTACTATTTGCTTCGTTTGCCTTAATTATGATGTGGTGCGCCTATGTCACACGTAAAAATCGCCAGTTTATTGATGGAAAGTTGGAACAAAATGAAGCGAATCTTCAAAAAACTGTTTAAAAAAAAATATTTATTAAATCGATTAGTACAAAAATACAGTCTACTGTTAACAAGTATTATTTTGTTAACGGTGGCTGCTTTGTGCGTTTATGTTACTTATACAATTAACTTATCAATTGATTCACAAAAAAATAACGCCGTTTCCCAAATTGACAGCTATGTAACGAATAAAAATAATGCGGCGACGAATATGATTAATGAATTAGCTGGCTCTGCAAGTAAAATTGAAAACATGCGAAAATATATGGAACTTTCTCCTCCTGAGTATTTTGACTATACTTACAGCCAATGGTCGGAAGATCGGGTCAGTACCCACTTTGGAAATAATTTAAGTACATTATTTAGCACCTTTCCTGACTTAGAAGAAGTGATTATTCGCTTAGATGAATTTGATCAGGTTTTGTTCGCCAATCGCACAGCTACAAATGGGAAAAAAATGGATATGTCATCAATTAAAAAACATGGCTTTCAACTAATGCGAATTATCTCCGATCCTTATACAGGACAACCGCTGGGAGAGTTGTACACTGTGTTTTCAAGTCAAGAGTTGCTAGGCAACCAAGCAGACTTATTGAAAAAATCAGGTATTAATGCGTTTATCTATGATAGTGCTGGGAATCAAATTTTTTCTGAAAAAGCACAATTTACCAAAGAAGAAGAGCGGCAACTAGATAAAAGAATGCACACCGATAGTGACATTCAACAAGTTTTTCATAATCGCTACGATATTACGGAAATAGAAAGCAGTGGCCGGAGTACCATTCTCTTATTAACAAGCCGCCGAGTCTTATTTCAACAATTGTTTATGAATTATGCGGCCATTTTAGGGATTGGGTTACTTTTGATTGTTATTTTATTAGTGGGCTTAAACCGCCTATTTAAACGCTATTCTCAACAAGTCCAATTAATTTTAGAAGCGACAGAGCCATTGGCGATGGCAATTTAAAAGAACGAATTGACACGAATCAAGTTCAGGAAGAGTTGAATGATATTGCTTCCGCGATTAATTTTATGGTAGACAGTTTAGATCAATACATTCACGATATTTATACTTTAGAAATTAAGCAACGTGATGCCCACATGAGAGCGTTACAGTCGCAAATTAATCCTCATTTTCTTTATAATACGTTGGAATATATTCGTATGTATGCCTTGAGTCGGCAACAAGAAGAACTAGCTGATGTTGTCTATGCTTTTTCAACGCTACTTAGGAATAATATTAACCAAGAAAAAACCACGACCTTGGCAGAGGAAATCTCATTTTGCGAAAAATATGTGTATTTGTATCAAATGCGTTATCCCGATCAATTTGCCTATAAGTTCGAAATAGAAGAAACAATTGCTGATGTTGAAATTCCTAAGTTTATCATTCAGCCGCTTGTCGAAAATTATTTTGTGCATGGTATTGACTATCAACGACAAGACAATGCTATTAAGGTCCACGCCTACCGAGAAGGCGAAAAAATTATTGTGGCTGTTGTGGATAATGGAAAAGGAATCACCGCCAATCGGTTAGAGGAAATTCGCGAACGTTTAAATCAAACAGAAATAGAAACGGAACAATCCATTGGATTAAGAAATGTTCATGAACGTTTACAACGCTTTTTTGGGGAGAGTTATGGTTTAACCATTGAAGGGAAAGAAGGAGAAGGGACGACAATTCGTCTTTCGTTTGTAGCATAAGGGGTGAAAAGATGTATCGAGTGATGTTTGTTGATGATGAATATATGATTTTAGAAGGCTTAAAATGGATTATTCCTTGGCAAGAGTTAGGCTTTGAAATTGTTAAAACAGCGCGTAGTGCGCAAGAAGCATTGGCTTTTTTAGAAACAGAATCCATTGATGTTTTATTAACAGATATTACGATGCCGGAAATGAGTGGGATCGAATTAATTGAGCAAGCAAAGAAAAAAGGACATCAATTTATTAGTTTAATTTTATCAGGTTATCAAGAGTTTGATTACGTCAAAAAAGGCATGGCTTTGCAGGTCCAAGATTATCTTTTGAAACCAGTCAATAAGCAAGAACTATTAGCCAATATCCAGAGAATTAAAACAGAATTGGACCAACAAAAAAAATCCCATGCCCGCGTGCGTCTATATCTAGAAAATGGCTTGATGCGTTGGCTTAATGATGAAATCAGCGAAGGGGAATACGAAGAGTTAATGCAGCAATTTACGACTATAAAACCAGGTGATTTTACCGTTTTATTGGTTGAAGCTGAGATGCCATTTTTAGAAACAATCAAGGAACTATTTATGAAAAAAGGTCAACTGTTATTCATTGAAAGTTGGATGAGTACGTACCACCAATTGTTACTTATCTATAAAGGGGCTAGACAAGAAGCGTTCTTATTTATTCGTGAAATTGAAGCGATTCTAGCTGGTCAAGGTCAGATTTTTGTAGGGGAATCTGTCAATGAATGGGAAACGGTTTATGAAAGTTATGAGAAAGTAAAACAGTTGCAAGCAATTGAAACGTTCTATCAAGAATTTCTGCCAAATAATCAAAAAGAACAAATGAATCGTTCGGCAGAAGATTTTACTTTTCTAGCGTTTAACCAAGCCTTGATGATTGGGGATATGCAGACCATTCAACGGGAATTAGATGCCATTTTCAATCAGTTAAGTCAACAACACGCTACGCCAGAATATGTACGCTATGTAGTCTTTTTACTTTTTTCAGATATTTCCCGTCAGTATCCAACTGTGTTAGAAGAAAACTATGAAAAAATCGTGGAAGAAATTCGAGCTAGCAACAATCTTAATACATTGTATGCGTTAATGCAGCAAGTCTTGGCAGAAGTGAAAAATAAACCTAAAATAAAAAAATATTCAGAAAGTGTTAGCCAAGCTGTAGAAAGAATTGAACAAGGCTATTTAGAAGAATTAAACTTAAAAACGGTGGCGGATGAGCTTCATTTGAATCCTAGTTATTTAGGCCAAATTTTCAAAAAAGAAACCAAGCGGAGTTTTTCTCAATATTTGAATCAAGTGCCTACCAAGCATGCCCAGAAATTATTATTGTACACGGATGATACAATCAACGAAATTTCAGAAAAAGTAGGATTTAACAATACCAACTATTTTTCAAAAATGTTTAAAAAATTAAATGGAATTACCCCAAAAGAATTTCGAGAGCAATACCAATCAAATTACGCAGGTGTCGAAGAATAAAAAGAAAGATGTTCAATTTTTATGAACATCTTTCTTTTTATTATTTTTCTGTACTTAATGAAAACGGTCGTTCTGCTGTGTTTTGTGGATTCGGGACAATCCCTAATTGATAATCTAAAGTCCCGCCGTTTAATAGTTCTTGATGAGTAAAATAAGGCGCAGTATGTTTTTCTTGGTTTAACTGAATTTCATGAATAAATTGTTGTTGGACTTTGTTTGGTGATGTTTGAATGGTTAATTGTTTACCATTTGATAGTTTTACTTCCGCCGTCTGGACTAAAGGCATCCCGATTACATATTCACCAGTTCCTGGTGTGACGGGATAAAAGCCTAAGCTATTAAAAATATACCAAGCAGACATGCTACCATTGTCTTCATCACCTGGATAGCCAGTTGGTGAAGCATCAAATGTTTGCATTAGTTGTTTTAAAAGTGGTTGAGCCATCTCTGGTTTGCCGATGTAGCTGAATAGAAACGGATAATGGAAACTTGGTTGATTTGAGATGGCTAATTGACCAAAATCAATTGCCGCCATTTCACTCATTTCATGAATTTCAAAACCATAGCCTTCAACGTTAAAGTTAGGCGCTTGATTGCAGAGCTGAATTAATTTTTTTTCGAAAGCTAACTCGCTACCATATAGCTTAATCAAACCTGCAAAATCTTGATAAACCGCAAAACTTGATTGCCAAGCACTTCCTTCGGCGTAATCTTTGCCCCAACGAATATCTAAAAAGTCAGGACGGAAATTGCCTTCAGTATCCTTTGCTTGCATAAAGCCAGTTTCAGGATTAAAAAGTTGTTGATAATTCAAGGCTTGTTGACGATAAAACGTTGCGGTCTCTGAATCATTCAATGTTTTTGCAACTTGCGAAATACAGAAATCGCTGTACGCATAGTCTAAGGTATGATTGACAGATTCATGATAGGTTGAAGGAACATAGCCATATTTTAGATAATCCAGAGTTCCTTGACGTCCATAATTTTCTCGTTCGCTTTGTTGTGTGGCGCCTTTTTTCATCGCTTCTAGGAACTGAGGCATCAAGTCAGGACGAATCTTTTTCACGGCGGCATCAGCAATGACAGCGTCAATCAAGGTGCCGGGCATTAAACCACGCTCATCTGGCGATAACCATTTTGGCAAGAAACCTGTTTCGTTGTAACTATTTAAAAAGCCTTCTAGCATCTCTTCGTATTTTTCTTGAGCAATTAGCGAGAACAATGGGTAGACCGTTTTATAAGTATCCCAAAAGCCATTATTGGTATATAGTACACCAGGACGAACCGTTTGCGAGAACGTATCATAATGAATCGGCTGCTGATTTTCGTCCAATTCATAAAAGGTTTGCGGAAATAGGAATGTTCGATACAGTGTATGATAAAACGTTTTAGTATGTTCAGGGTTTTCATGCGTTACTTTAAGGCGATCGAAATAATTATGCCAATCTGCGATTCCTTGTTGCAGCATCTCAGTAGAACGCAAAGAGATTTCTCGCGCTAAATTTAACTGCGCTTGTTTTTCAGAAATAAATGAACTACTAAAATGAACAACTTGTTGAGCAATATTTCCAAAAGAAAGAAGGATTTTGCCATCTTCACCTGAAGAAGGGGCAAACCATTTGGTTAAAGGCTGTTCAAAATGAAGCACAAAATAAAAACTAAAATCTGGATCTTCACAACCAGAATAGTTGATGACTTTTACAGCCACTTGATGGTCATCTAATTGTTTTACTTGATAACGTCCAGGCAGAGTTAGTAGTAAGTGATTATCTTTTTGTTGATAATCAATGGTTAAGATACCCCCATACATGCTTGGGATTAATTGAGAAGTTATTTGATAGCGTAATTGAGTTAAGTTAATTTCAACAGGAGAAAAAAGGCTTTCTTCTGGACGATAAGAACTTTGGGCATGGAATAAAGAAAGTTCCGACAATGAACCACTGACAGGGGTCATTAATAAATGACTAAAATCACCCATCCAAGGACTTGGTTGATGCGTTACTCGATAGCCTTGAAATGTTCGATCTTCTGGATGAAACCACCAGCTGCCTTTTTGGTCAGTTGTTTGCGGGGCGTAAAAGTTCATCCCAAATGGCACGCCAGTATAGGGTAGACAATTTCCGTTTGAAAAACTATGTTGGTTGGCAGTTCCGTGTCGCGTATCAATCGCTTGAATATTCATGAAAGTAGCTCCTTTGTTTTAAATGATATATCATATAGGCTGATTATAGCACAAAAAACAAGAAATGAAAGCGTATTTATTTGCTTTTTTATTTATTTTTAACGAATTGGTATATTCAATTTGAGGAGGGAATTGACAAGCATGTTACAATGGATAAGGAATCGATATTGGAGTGATTGTTATTTATTTTTTTAGTACAAAAAGTCAGCAATTTTTTGCGTATGTTTGGGCCATTTTCCCAGTCATCGCCTTTTTTTTGGTTAGTTTTTATACATTGGATTTTTTATTTTCCCCAAGCTATTTAATTATGGTGCCTGTATTTACTATTATGTTTAAAATTAACTATAAAAAAGATTATTCGTTTGTAGCGCTGCCCAAAATGAGTATCAGGCAATTTGTGATCAGTTTTTTAGCATTTATAGCTAGTAGTTCCTTTAGCTGGTCTATTATTTTAAATAGTAGTGTGACATTTTTAATTGTTTATTTATTTTATTCATCTGCGACACCGATGCGGTATCATAGTTATTTGATGATGTTTACGTTTTGTCAGTTAATCCAGGTTAAAGGAAATACATTTTTGATGCAATCTCAAGTTGTGGCCTTTTTAATCGGTCTTTTTTTATTGGCTTTAACACTAAACGCTTGGTGGCAAACAGGATTAAGTCAGCTAACCAGCTTAAAGAGTAGAGGCCATGTTCGCTTTTTTAAAAGCATTCAATTAAATATGAAGCAACAAAAATTGGCGGTTATTAATTTCTGGCACGACTTACAACAGACTTTTTTTGGGATCACAAGTTTCAAACAATTTTTAGAAAGTCCTGACGAAAAGGTGCAACGATTTCGTTTAGCTATTCGTATGAGTTTCACCATTACGCTGAGTTTTATTTTAATGTGGAGTGTAGGAGGCATTAAAATAATTTGGATTCCGATGAATGTTTTTCTACTCTTGCATCCAGTGAAGGCAGAAATGAACACGCGTATTAAGACACGTTTTTGGGGGACTCTTTTAGGATGTTTCCTCAGTCTGTTTGTTGTCAATTGGCTTCAATTGCCATTGACACACCTCGTTGTTTCTAGTTTGATTGGCATTTTTGTTTATGCCCTAAAACCAGGAACCGTGTTACAAGTGACAATGGCAACGATTTTTGGGTTATGTTTGGCAACAATTAGTTTACGAGGGATGTACGCCGCAGAGTTGCGGGTCTCTTTTGTATTATTGGCAATTTTTGTTGTTTGCTTAATTGATTTAGGTTTATTTGTTTATCAGCGTATCTTGCGTTTTTAAAAAGTGTGGCACAGAGGGTTATTTACCCGTTGTGCCACACTTTTTAATTTTCTAAATTCGTTAATTTTTCTAAGTAATGATTTTCTATTTGCGGAAAATCTATTTTTTCTGGTGCTGCATCAGGAGTTTCAACTACTTGCTTCAAGCGGTTGAGAACAATTGACCAACCAGCGATATCTTTATGGCGAGGTGTTGTAAAATTTTCTGGGAGAGATTCTGAAAAGACTAACAGGGTCTGATGAGGCGCTTGTTCTTTTAAGTCAAAATAGATGATACCAGTATCCCAAGTCACGCCCAGATATTTTTCCTCTGCGTAGTCAGTGAAAGGCATCGTTTCTTCAAAATCGGGCAGAATAAACCGCCAAAACCCGTTAACACCTAATTCACCAATTTCTAATTCTGGAAACCATTGTTTTAGCTTGTCTGTCTCAGTCAGGTAGCGCCAAATCGTTTGAGGGCTGGCTGAAATTGCTCGTTCTGTACCAAAATAAATCGTCTGGTTTTCTAAGCGAAAGGTATCTTTCATTTTGTTTCTCTCCTTTATTTATTATTCATGAAGTTCTAAAGGTAGTCCATCTGGATCAAAAAAGAAGGTCATTTTTTCACCCGTAAAATCATCTACTCGTAGCGGTTCTGTTTCAATTCCTTGCTCATTTAAAAAAGCAATCACTTCTTCAATATGTTCAACTTTAAAAGCTAAATGACGTAATCCTAAAGATTCAGGATAAGAGGGGCGAGCGGGAAATTGATCAGAAATGAAAATTTCTAATTCTTGGCTGCCTAATTTTAAATCTAATTTAATATCATTTTTTTCGGGACGATGATTTTCGCGAAGAACTTCAAAGCCCAACTTTTCGACATAAAAATTTTTAGTTGCTTGATAATTTGAGGCATTGATTGCCACATGATGAATTTCTTTAAAAAACATTTTTCATACTCCTTTTCGTTTTTTCCCTCTGTAGTATAGCAATAAAGAAGCAGCTAAAAAAGCGTTCTGTTTGACTCTTTAAGAAAAGACAAGGGATTTGTAAAAAAATAAAATTCTTTTTTTGAAAGAAAGCGCTTGCCAAAAAAAGAATAATCAAGTATGATGTATATACAACTTAATTGTATATACAAGTTTGAGAGGAGAATGTAAAATGGGTAAGTTTCAAAGCGATGCACAGCAGTTGTTGAAAGCAGTAGGAGGCAAAGAAAATATTTCAGCTGTTTCTCATTGTGCAACTCGAATGCGTTTTGTATTAAAAGATCCAAAAAAAGCGGATGTACCTGTGATTGAAGATATTCCTTCTGTAAAAGGAACCTTTACAAATGCTGGACAGTTTCAAGTAATTATTGGGAATGAAGTCCCACAATTTTATAATGATTTTTCTGCAATTTCCGGTTTAGAAGGGGTTTCAAAAGAAGAAGGGAAAGCAGCTGCCAAAAGTAATTTGAGTCCTGTTCAACGAGTTGTTTCTGTTTTAGCTGAGATTTTTACACCATTAATTCCTGCACTTGTTATCGGGGGATTGATTTTAGGGTTCCGCAATATTTTGGAAGGGGTTCCATTTGGCTTTCTTGATGGTCAAACAATCGTGGAAGTTTCTCAATTTTGGAATGGGGTCAATTCATTCTTATGGTTAATCGGCGAAGCAATTTTCCACTTCTTGCCAGTTGGGATTACGTGGAGTATTACGAAGAAAATGGGAACCACACAAATCTTGGGGATTGTCCTAGGGATTACATTAGTCTCACCACAACTTCTGAATGCTTATTCAGTTGCGACGACTAAAGCAGCAGAAATTCCTTTCTGGGATTTTGGGTTTGCTCAAGTTAACATGATTGGTTATCAAGCGCAAGTTATCCCAGCTATGTTAGCCGGCTTCTTGCTTGCCTATCTTGAAATTTTCTTTAGAAAAGTGATTCCTCAAGCAATTTCAATGATTTTTGTCCCATTGTTTGCTTTAGTACCAACAGTATTGGCTGCACATGTCATTTTAGGACCAATCGGTTGGACGATTGGTAGTTGGGTTTCTGATATCGTAAATGCAGGATTAACGTCAACATTTAATTGGTTATTTGGCGCCGTCTTTGGCTTTATGTACGCACCATTAGTCATCACTGGGTTGCATCATATGAGTAATGCGATTGATTTACAGTTGATTGCTGACTTTCAGTCAACCAACTTATGGCCAATGATTGCTCTATCAAATATTGCACAAGGTTCAGCGGTTTTAGCAGTTATCTTTATGCATCGTGGAAACAAAAAAGAAGAACAAGTTTCGATTCCAGCAATGATTTCTTGTTACCTAGGTGTGACTGAACCAGCGATGTTTGGGATCAACTTAAAATATGTTTATCCATTTGTTGCGGGCATGATTGGTTCAGCAATGGCAGGAATGTTTGCCACTTTAATGGGCGTTCGTGCGACAAGTATAGGCGTCGGTGGCTTGCCAGGAATTTTATCTATTGTGCCACAATATTACTTGCCGTTTTTAGGCGCAATGGTGATTGCCATTATTGTACCAATGGGCTTAACTTATATTTTCAGAAAGAAAGGCATCTTTAATAAAGTCGATCCAGTTGATGAAGCAACAGGGATGTTATACAGCGAAGAAGGGTAATCGCTTTTTGAAGTAAAGAAGAATTTGTAGATATTTGTCTACGAATTCTTCTTCTTTTTATAGAAACTATTGGCTTTTTTCTCTCTTTCAGTTAGACTAAAAAGGTTGAGAAAAGGAGAGCGTAAAAATGGATATTTATTTAAAAAAAGCAATTTTACACATTATTGATCGAGAAACTGGGACGCCGGTTTTCTCTGAAAAGGAACTAGATTTAACGACCGAGTATATTCGAACGTATTTAACTGCAAAAATTTCAAAACTTTCGACTGCACAAACAAAGACTGGAACATTGGCGGAAAATAGTTCCTTTGTTGACACGTTACGTGGGATTCCTAGTGATTTTGTGAAGAAAAGCCAAGAAGTTACCCAACATTGGTATGATGTTTATTCAGGAAGCGAAGATGCGCCTAGTGCTGATATTTTGTTCATTTTATATGAATTAGATACGGTGTTACATGTCGCAATGATTAAATTAAACTATAAAGAAAGTTACACGCATTACGTCGACTATGAAGAAGAATCCGTTTATAACAAACTGATTATCAATCGAGCAATTTTGTCTTCAAAATCACAAAAACCAGATGAAGGAATTACAGTTGACTTAGATACATTAGCGTTTGAATTACTAGAGAAAAGATATGAATTTTCAGGAGAAAAAATCTGGTATTTCTCTGAAAAAGTGATTGAGACGCAAGCGGCACCTTCCATGGAAGAAAATATCAAAGAAATTAAAAAGGCAGTCAAACGCATTGGAAAGAAATTTAACGAAGATGAGTTTGAACTAATGGCTTCTGTAAAAGAAGCGGTATATGATAGCATTGAGGAAACGGGAACGATTGACAATGAGCAGATTGCTGAGCAAGTATTTAAAGAAAATGTATCAGCTAAATTAGCTTACCAAGAAGAAGTGAATGAGTCGAAGTTTGTCGACAAAACACCGCCAGTCAGAGAATCTCGCGAAATTTCTGAAAAGAAATTTGGCAAACAAAAGTTAAAAATGGATAACGGTATTGAATTAATTGTTCCGTTAGATGTTTACCGCAATGGGGATTTAATTGAATTTGTTAATAATCCAGATGGCACAGTGTCCATCATGCTAAAAAATATCGAAAAAATTAGTAATCAATTATAAAGAAAAAAAGCCGTTGGCAAGCGACCAACGGTTTTTTCTTTATTTTAATTTTTCTAAAGCTTTTTCAGGGACTTCTTTTTCTGTCACTTCATTCCAGCTGATCACACCTTTACGGGGATTGACTTTCAATTTTAGATAGGCTTTCATACGCAAAGGTTGATCACGATATTCGTTTAATTCAACGGTCTTTTCTTCACCGTTTTTATTAAACGCAGGTTGTTGATAGTAATACAAAGTCGTCGGTTCACCAGAAGCTGATTTTTCATCTTTCTTTTCACCAGATGTTGTGATTTGTGTATAGTAGGCTTCTCCGCCGTAATAGTAATTATAAACGCCCCAGCTACCGCCAGCTAAAATGACTATGGGAATTAATATTTTTAGTAATGTTTTCATTTTCCTCACCTCAAGGAATAGTATGCCTTTTTTTTGGGAAATTTGCCATATTTTTTTCCGTTAATTGAGTGACACTTTTGTTAGTTTTGGCACTTTCTTGAAAAATTCATCATTTTTTTAAACAAAAGACAACGTTTGTCGCTCCCTTTTTTTCACTATCATGCTACAATAAAGAAAAAAAGATGGAGGTAGAGGACAATGATGCCCTTTTATTTTGGAATCGATCCAACCTATATATTGGTAATTATCGGAATTGCGATTTCTGGTGCGGCCTCCGCATATGTTAACAGTACCTTTCGTAAATATGATCAAGTACGAAGCAGTAAACATGTTACAGGCACGCAGGCAGCACAATATATTTTACAAAAAGAACAAATTAATGATGTCGGAGTTCAGCAAATTGCTGGTGATTTAACCGACAATTATAATTCTGGAAACAAAATGTTGAGTCTATCCGAAGCCACTGCTCAATCGACATCGGTCGCGGCTATTGGCGTGGCGGCTCATGAATGCGGACATGCGGTACAAGATCATACGAACTATGTGCCTTTACGTCTTCGTGCAGCCATTGTTCCAGTTGCCAACATCGGTTCAACCATCTCCTTTCCACTAATTTTGATTGGTGTTTTATTTAGTTGGAATCAAACATTAATCAACATTGGAATTTTGGCTTTTTCATTAGCCTTGATTTTTCAATTGGTGACTTTACCGGTGGAGTTTAATGCGTCTAGACGTGCATTAAGTATTCTTTCTGAAGGTGGGTTATTAACAGAAGAAGAAGTCCCAATGGCCAGAAAAGTTCTTTTTGCAGCTGCACTTACCTACGTAGCAGCGGCGCTTTCGACCTTTTTACAACTTTTACGTTTGGTTATTTTATTTGGTGGCAACAACCGCCGAGACTAAGTGCCAGCAAAGGTCTTTCTATTACGCATAAAAGTAATAATATGTTATGATTAAAATAGAAAATAACAGAGGAGCTGAAGGAAATGAAAGCATCAACAAAAATTGGTATCGGTTTAAGCATTGCTGCAGTTGCAAGTGTCTCTGTTGCAGTCATCGCTTCTGAAAAAATTATTAAGAAGGTATCTCATGTTTCCAATCGTTATAAAGTTAAAAAGTTTGTAGACGATAAATTTGATGGAAACCAAAAATTATTATCGATTGTCGATGATTTATCCGATGATGAATTAGATTCTGTTTTAAATGTTGTTGATCGTGTGAAAGATGGCGGTTCAAAATTAACTGAATATGGCGAAAAAGTTAAAGACAATACAGATTCTTTAAAAGAACGCTTTTTCACATTTATTGAAGATGCAATGAAGTAAAAAAGATGGCCTAGGCCATCTTTTTTTTATAAAAATAATTCTTTTGTTTCAACATAATAGCCTCTGCCACCAACTAGAACTTGATCAATTGTCTTTTGAGGTGTAGTGTTCAAACGCACTAAGACTTCTGAAGGAGCGTTTAAGGTATAACCTTGGGCAAAAGTGTAATTGGTTTTTTGTAAAATTTGGTGATGGCGCAGATAACAAGCTAACGCACCGTTTGATGTACCAGTAGCAGCTTCTTCATCGATGTCATAAAGGGGTGCAAAATTCCTACAAATGATATTTTCTTCAGACAAAGCAAAAAGATGCATCCCAATAACTCCATACTTTTGACTAAGTAACTTAATTTTTTCAAAGTTTGGTTGTAAATCCTGTAATAATTGCGCATTTTTAATGGGAACCAAAATATCTTTTAGACCCGTTGACACAATCTGGATAGGAAAAGCTGTTGCCACTGCGTTTAAATCAAAGCAGCCGCTCAATTCTTCTAAAGTGAGCGTATCATAAAAAGTTGGGACAGTTTGTTCCATAAATAGTTGTTCATCGTTCGCCGTGATTGCGAGCAAACCGCTGTTCGTTTCGATTGTATATGCTGTTTGCAATAATTTATTTAAGTGCTTCATAATGGTGAAAGCGCCAATTGTCGCGTGGCCACATAAGTCGACTTCTTCTTTTGGCGTAAAATATTCAAGGCGGAAATCAGCAATCTTTGAGTCTGAAATAAAAGCAGTTTCTGCAAATCCTAGTTCTTTGGCGATGGCCATTTTTTGGGTTCTCGTTAAGGGCTGTGTCATAAAAACAACGCCTGCTTTGTTGCCACCTTCGTGGTTTTTACTAAATGCACTAGCGACATATGCGGTAATTTTCATTGGAACGCCTACTTTCTAATTGGGAATAAAAAACATACGAGTACAAAATGGACGTACTACTTTCTTAATAACAAATAACAAAAGATTAAATCATCCATTTTTTTTAAAGATAAGCCAGTTTGTTCAAAAAACTTTTCCAACCGATAGTGTAAAGTATTTCGATGCATAAATAAATCTTTTGCAGTGGAGCTGATATTGCCTTGATTTTTCCACAAAGCGCTGATGATTGGCTGAATATCGGTGTCTTTATTTAATAAACGACGATAATACTCAACAAGTACATTTTGGCTCATGGCTTCCTTGGTAAAATAGTGGAGGGCAACATCAGTTAAACTAAAAACAGTCGTCCGACTAGAGGAATTAAGTTCTTCTGAAAAAATACGTTGTTCTTCATGGAAACAACGCCGGAGAATGTCTTCAGAGGAATAAAAATTGCCAACAAATACAGCACTAGTGCAATCAAAGTCTGTATCTAATGTTAAAAAGATCCCTTGAATTTCTTCTTGTTGAAAGGTATTTTTTGACTGTTCTTCAACTAAAATATACATATTATTACTTGGACTGAAACAATCAACTGTATCTGGAAACATCTTTGTTAAATTAAATTGCCATTCAGCTTGTAATTCTTTTGTGACATTCGTTTGAATTTGCAACATACGAAAGGTCCCTTCGGCAGGTAATTTTGCCTGTTGAAATAAGTAACTGAACCAAGGATGGTTACCAGTAATTGTTGGGTTTTCAGAAATTGGAAAAAGCGCTTCCAACAAATGCTGTTCTTTAATGCTTAAGAAAGCTTTATTCACAATGAAAAATTGGTCGTCAACAGGAATTGAATAGGTGGCTTCGGAACCAATTGTTTTTGATAAATAGCCTTTGGGATAAAGCTGAGATAAATTTTCAATAATCATAGACACACCTCACTGATTTATTGTACCATGAAGCAAGACAGAAGTTTAGTGGGAAAAAGCCGAAAGGTGGAAATTAATTGGGAAAAAAAGAAACAACGTTAACACAAGAAGAAAAAGAATTTTTTATGCGAGAAGCCATTGCAGAAGCGAAAAAAGCAGAAGGTTTGGCTGAGGTGCCTATTGGAGCTGTGATAGTTCGTCAAGGGGAAATTATTGGCCGCGGGCATAATCTGAGAGAAGCACGGCAAGAAGCAACGGCGCATGCAGAAATGTATGCAATCCAAGAAGCGTGTCGCGGGATAGAAAATTGGCGTCTAGAAGAAACCCAATTATTTGTAACTTTAGAGCCTTGTCCAATGTGTAGTGGGGCGATGCTTTTAGCACGAATTCCAGAAGTTTATTATGGCGCAACTGATCCTAAAGCAGGCACTGCTGGGACTTTGATGAATTTATTAGAAGATGAACGCTTCAATCATGTGGCCTATGTCGAAGCAGGCGTTTTAGAAGAAGAGTGTCGCTTATTGCTAGTTCAGTTCTTTAAAAGGTTACGGGCAAAGAAAAAAGAAGAGAAACTTTTAAAAAATCAAAAGAAAGACTAGTCAAAAGAATAAAAATACGTTATACTAGGTTTTGCCGAAAGGCTAGGACAATGGCGGGCTAGTGAATTGTGTCAGATCCGGAAGGAAGCAGCACTAAGCAAGTGCCGCCATGTGTCTGATTGAATAAGGAACGTATCAAGGCTGAGAAGCCTTTTTTATTTTATCTAAAATTAAAAAGACAGGAAAGTTGGTCGCTTTCCTGTCTTTTTTTGTGGATTCAAGATAATACAGCAGCTGCTAAAGCTTGTTGAATAGCAACAATATCTTTATCTTTTCTAAATTGAAGACTTACTGAAGGTAACTCAGCACTTGAAATCCATATCTTTAGTTCTGCATCTAGGTCGAAATGTCCACTAGTTTCAACAGAAAAGCGTGAAATAGATTTGTAGGGAATCGATTTATAATCAACTTTTTTACCTGTAATTCCTTGTTTATCGACTAAAATTAAGCGTTTATCTGTAAAGACAATTAAATCTCTTACTAAAGTGAAGGCCATATCTACTTTTTCGTTAGGGATTAAAACATCCCGTAATTCTTTTTCAGCTGTTTCATTGTTATTTTGTGTTGCATTCCCTAATAATCCATCAAATAATCCCATGTTAATTCTCCAATTCTACTTTTTTGAAAAAAATTCTTTTATTTAAAAGTAAACTTATATCGTGTAAAAGAATCCGCTTTCAATTTGATTATAACGTTAAAGGTCCTTCGAATGCAATTGATTTTTTAGCATAAGAAAGTGAGGCCTAAATCGCTGCAACTTAGGCCTCACTTTCTAAATTTTAAAAGAACCTACTGAATAAAAGCAGTTTCTTCTTATTTTTTGGAGCTAAAAACTTTGGTTTCAACATTTGGTAGGACTATGCCCAATCGCCATTTCTAAAAACTGGAACAATCGTCCCGTCTTCCTTAATGCCGTCAATATTCATTTTGTCAGATCCTACCATAAAGTCCACATGTGTTTGGCTACGATTTAAACCAGCTTCAGCTAATTCTTCTTCGCTCATCTCCGTGCCGCCTTGTAAGTTGAAGGCATAGGCCGAACCAAAGGCTAAATGATTAGAGGCGTTTTCATCGAACAATGTATTATAAAAAATCAAACCGGATTGTGAAATTGGTGAAGGGTCTGGTACTAAAGCAACTTCTCCTAAGTGTTTGGCACCTTCATCAATAGCTAAGAGATTTTTCAATGCTTCTTCGCCTTGTTCAGCTGAGAAGTCAACAACTTTTCCATCTTTAAATGTAAATTTCATTCCCGAAATGATTGTGCCAGCATAACTTAGTGGTTTTGTACTAGAGACATAACCATCAACGCGGCGACTATCTGGAGCGGTGAAAACTTCTTCTGTTGGCATATTAGCCATGAATTCTTCTCCACGCGCGTTATAACTACCAGCGCCTTCCCATAAATGGTTTTTAGGCAAACCAATCGTTAAATCTGTCCCAGGAGCTGTGTAGTGTAAAGCAGTAAATTGTTGTTCGTTTAATTCAGCCGCTTTTTCTTGTAATTTTTTATCATGGATATCCCAAGCAATGACTGGGTTTTCTTCATAAATTCGTGTTGTTTTGAAAATTTCATTCCAAAGTGCATCAACTTGTTCTTCACTTGTTGCTAATTCTGGAAAGACTTTAGCTGCCCAGCCTTCACTAGCAGCAGCTACAACAGTCCAACTTACTTTGTTGGCTTGCGTTGCTTTTCGTAGGTTGACCAATGCTTTCCCATTAGCCGTTTGGAAAGCTGCTACACGTTGTGCATCCACGCCAGCTAATGCATCAGGATTAGAAGAAACCACGCTAATTCGGCTTGCGCCTTTGGCAATCCAATCATCGGTTTGATCAATTTTATATTGAGGAACATTTTCAATACGATCAGTTGCAGCATGGGCTAAAAATTCACGTTGAATGGTTTCGTCGCTCCATTGAACAATTACTTCGGCCGCGCCTAAGCGATAAGCTTCTTCCGTAATTAAGCGGGCAAGGGGCGCTTGATCGACACTGATTTGTAAAACAACCGTATGATTGTCCTGAACATTGACACCCGTTTCAGCAATTAAACGTGCATATTTCTTTAGATTTTCATTAAAATTCTCTAAGGTCATTCGTGATTCCTCCTTCATTTTGATGGGTAATGACTGCTCATATCATAACACGGAAGAGCAGGGAACTCAACGAAATAAAGCCTTTATCAACTGTTATTTTAAGTTGGGGTAAAAGTTGTCGTGCTCCCGCTCAGTGAACTTTTGTACAAAGAGTTGTTCTAATTTTGCATAATAGAAAAATCGTGTTACAATAACCATAAGCATTTATTTGGAAGCGTTGTATATGAATGAATAAAGGGGATAGGGAATTATGGCAAGAAAAAAAACCATTACGAAAGAGCAGATTTTAACAGCTGCCTATGAAGTAGTCGCCACTGAAGGATTTTCGAAGTTCACTGCACGTAATATTGCTAATAAAATGAAATGTTCCACCCAACCGATTTATTTGGAATTTAAAAACATGGATGATTTACGCGATGCTTTATTCCAAAAAATTCATAAATACTTAGCGAAAGAAGTCTTTCCAGTAAAACATACTGGGAATACAATTGTTGATTTGGCTTTAAACTATATTCATTTTGCGACAAGTGAAAGTAAGTTATACCGTGCGCTTTATTTAGAAGAATATGGTGGCGGCAAAAAAATGCAAGAATTCTCTTATCACTATTTTACTGAAGCGGTAAAAGCTGATCCTGAGTATGCTAATTTAAACGATGTTCAAATCGACTCTTTACACATGGGAACATGGGTGGTCGCTACTGGTGTGGCTGCATTGATGACTTCTGGAATTATCCATCCTTCAGAAGAACAAATCATTCATTTAATGAAAGATAGTATTGAAGCAATTCTTGAACGAGATGAACCAATTGATATTGACCTATAAAAATTAAAAAAAGTGTAACCTCATGCTGATAGCTTCTGTGAGGTTACAGCAAAAGACTGTTTCTTAAAAGAACGGTCTTTTTTTGTTAAGTGTATTAATGGTAGATTATTCGCAACCATGCTACAGTAAAGAAGAGAAATAGAAAGGGGCAAAAAACATGAACCGAGTGAAAGATAAGCGTTTATGGATAAGTATTGTAGGAATTACCGGACTAGGGCTCTTGTCGGGCTTATTTTCAGTAAATGCGAGAGAATATTATCAAGCGTTGAGATTACCAAGTTTTGCTCCGCCAGGCTGGTTATTTGGACCAGTGTGGTTGGTGTTGTATATTTTTATGGGCATTACTTTTTATTTCATCTTAGTTCATCCAAATAAACAACAGAAAAAAACGGATGATTACGCTATTTATTTTACAATTTATTGCAAACTTTTTCTGGACATTTTTCTTTTTTTCTTTACAAAATAATTTATTATCTGTGATTGATATCTCATTGTTATGGCTATTATTAATAGTTCAACAGTGGGACTACTTGCGTTATAAATTAATAACGCGTGGCTGGTTGATGATTCCTTATATTCTTTGGGTTACTTTTGCGGCAGCTTTAAATTACAGTATTTTATTTTTAAATTAGGAATATCAAAACACCAGAGAAAAATGGGAACTTGTAGTGACCCCAAAAAGTTAGACTTTTTATAGAGTGGAT
>NZ_KV805603.1:0-22317 GCF_001811595.1 Enterococcus sp. HMSC078F03
TGTAGCCTGCGCCACCTAATACTAAAATAGACATAAATACGCTCCTTTTTCTCTCTAATTTCTTTTTCTATTGTACCATTAAATAAGGTTTACTTCTGAATTATTTCATTTTGTAAACAGGATTTAATTTGGCCATTTCTCCTTATTCATTTTTCCTATAAAAATACAGAAAAGACTTGGTAAATTTTAACAAATCTCTAAATTAGTCGTAGAGTTTATGAAAAATCATTGTAACTATTGGATTTTTTTGCTTTTTTCCGTCATAATAGAAACAAATACAATTTGAAAGAAGGAATGAACGATGAAAAAATTTGTATCAGGTATGTTAGTCGGTACTGCTATCACAGTTGCTGCTTTAGCCGGTGTGGCTACAACTATTAAAAAAACAGTCATTGATCCAATTGAAGAAAAAGAAGATATGATTGAAGAAAACCGTAAAAAAGCGATGCGTAAACGTATTGCACGTTAAAAAATAGCTGTGACGTTGAGATAAAAAATCTAACGCCAAGAAATCAACAGGAGCGCTTCTGGCTCGGTTGATTCTCTTAAGCATAACAAGTGGTCATCCATCGCTTTGATGGATGACCACTTGTTATGCTTTCTTTTTTACCAAAGGAGCTGACTATTTTTCTTAACTATTAAAAATAGTGGCAGCAATCCGATCCATATCGCGCATATTCCAAGGATCCACACCAGGACGAGCTGCAGCGGCTGTTAACCAATGAATCCCTTCTGTTGGAATACCACAACTAAAAAGGCCTGTCGCCACCTGTCCATCTTTTGTGATGACTTGATTCGTGGCAGGCACAATCAAGAGTGCGCCTGTTTTGACTATTTGACCATCAGCTAATGCCAGTTGATGGAGCGTAGCTAGCTTATCGGCTAACAACTGCCTCGTTAAAGGATTCAAACTTTTTTCATTATTAACTTTGGGAATGCGTGCTTCAATTAAAAAGTGACTATTATACCGATTTTCCGGAAACAAATTAGCATAAGTAATAAATTGACCCGCTTTCATTTCGACACGCATTTCTGGCCCCAGAATCGTGACTAATCCCAGTTCAACTAACGCCTGTAGCTCTTCTGTTCTTTCAACAGAAGGTCCCACTGACAAAAAGGTATTCAACGGGGTAAACCAATGCCACAACCACTTTTGACTCTCGTCATTCGTTAATAACCCTTCATCCAAAACAAAGCGAATCTGATCTCTTAAATCTTTTAAACTGTCTAAAGCAGTGGTCAAAGGACCGCTAAGATTGCCTTTCTCTGCTTCTTGAATATCCCATTTTAAATACTCTAGTAAAAACGAACGAAAACGTTCATGAGTGGTTTTCTTTGTTTCAGGATGTTCTAACACTTGCCAATCAAACCAATCTTGTTTTTCAAAGTGGGCTAAGCTTTTCGGCGCTCCCTTGGTTTGAATAAACAGCTGTTGAAAGGCCTCTTTAGAAAGATGCGGATATTTTTCTTCGATTAAGCAAGTGTAATACACATATTCCACTTCTTTTTTTAAATACCCAAAAAACTCTGCGCCTGTAACCTGTCCTTTTTTACGACATTCAGCTAAATACGTTTCGGTTAAAAAAACAGGCTGATAGGTTTCCCCGTAGCCTTTTTGATTATTCCCTCGAGGATGAGAAGGAAAACCGCGACCAGAACCAGCAATAATAATAGGCTCTCTTCCAGAAGGTTCATAACGTAAGCGGCCATTTTGACGAGAAAAAACACCCCCGCGGCCAATCGTCAAGGCAGATAAATAGTCAAAAAATGCCAAACCTAAGCCTTTTAACACAACAGGTTGTTTTGCGGGTATATTGGCAAGTGCCAATAAAGCATCCGCCGCATTTTTAGGGGAAGAATAAAACAAACGATGCTCCTTGGCGTAGTCCGCAAGCTCTTGTTCAACAGTCGTTAATTCATTTTCTTGGTGACCCATGGCTAAAATTACTTTGTCTGCCGTAAACTCAATGGATTGGGTGTACACATAATAGTTATCCTCTCCTGCCCGTACAGCAGTTACTGGCTCTTTAAAAAACGTCAGCGATGTTTGTTCGTTACATCGCGTGGCTAAATACGTATAAAACCATTTTTGGTACATGCCATAAAAAGCCCTCGAGCAGTGATCATTCGGTCCAAGGCGATGACATTCTTTCAACAACTCAAGATAATTATAGGGTTGTTGCTGTTGAATGTACTGCGCAGCTTCTGTTTGGGTCCATTCATAGAGAGTGGGTCCCTTGACAATTGGTCCTTCGCCACTAAAAGATTCATCTGTAAATAAAGTGACTTGACTAATCACGGTGTTCATTAATAAATAATTAGGTTGCTCTGCTCGCCAAATTTTCCCACCTGGACCGTATGGATCAAACAACGTGAGCTGAATATTTATTTCCGTTTTACGAGCCCATTCAATGACTCGTTCTGCAGCTGATAAGCCTCTGGGTCCAGCACCTACAATTGCAATTTTCATCCAATCACCTACTCTATTTTTCTAATAATTCTTTTAAGACAACCGCTTGATTATGCACTGTATCTTTCGCCCCATAGACCAGCGTGACTACTGGCTGATTTTTTACAATTGTCTGTAACTGCTTAAACGCTGTGGCAGTTGGCTCATGTTTCAATTCTTCTTGGTATTTTTGTTTAAACTCAGGATATTTATTTGCTTCATGATTAAACCATTTCCGTAGCTCTGTACTTGGGGCCACTTCTTTGAGCCATTCATCTAACTTTTCAGATTCCTTGGATTTTCCTCGTGGCCAAACACGGTCAACTAAAACACGGTAGCCATCTTGCTCTGTCGGTGCTTCATATGCTCGCTTGATTTGAATCATCTGCCTTCACCTCTTCTCTTTATTGTAGCTCAAAAAGTGAGGACTGACAAAAAAGAAAGTAAGTTCTTGTAATTAAAATACTAATAAATCAAGAATATCTTTATATTAGCAGTAAAAAGAAAAATTATTTTTTAACCATAAAAAAATTGATACTATTCTAAAAATGAGTCGAAGAGATACTAAATATGGCTTTTTGAAAAACCTTGTATCATTTTGTTAATATAACTGGTTCTATCATAAATTCTTATAATTAAACAACCATTGATTTCTACAGCAACAATTATTACAATTTAATTAAATAAAAAAAGGATGGATGAGTATTATGAAAAAATTTTTATCAGATTTACAAGTGTTGGTTTGTTGTCTTTGTTTTTTCCTCCTATTGTCACTTCTGCCGCTGAATTAAAACAATCACCACCAGATATTGATAGTGTGGAGACTTTTCTTGATAAAATGCAGGCAGATGAAAAAATTGCTGTTCTACCTGATGGTTCTATCGTTTCTGGAAATGGCATTGAAATTATAGATCCTGATACACAAAATGTAGTTGCTGTTGTAGAACCTGAAACATCCCCTTTATCTATTACAGTCGAAGAGTATCGAAACAAACAAAAATATTCACTTAACGAAGACTTAACTATTTCATTAATCAGACGAGGTTCACCTGCACCAAATAACAAAAATTATAATATAATGGTTCGTAAAGATACTTATCTTACTTCAAATTCCTTCAGTTCTCGCGGTTGGCGCTTTGCTGGTTATAACTATTTTCCGCAAAGCGGCACTGGAGCTTATCTTCTTTGGTATACATTTAAAGACTCTGCTATGATTGGTAGTATTTCAGAGGCACGAAATACGTATAGAACAGGTATCGCTCACGGAATTAGCGTCTACCCAGGTTCTCCTCGTTACCATACAGGTCCAGGCAATTTGACTACCTATTATACCTATAACCCAATTCCTGGTGCAAGCTATCTTGTTGCGAACTGGTAACTATAGAAAGGAGTATTGACATGAAAAAAAAGAACCTATACCCAGCGCTGATACTTTTTTTCCTAGTCAGTAGCATCGTGTGCTTATTTACTTTCAAACAAAATTTGCTGCCAGTTAAAGCAGATGCTTTGTCAGCACAGCAAGCAGTAAAAACTGAAATTAACCCCACTATTCAAGCAGCATTGAAAGATGCAGAAAAACAAGAAAACCCTCTCGAAAAATGGAGTGAAATGGTGCAGTTAAGTTCAGCAGATGATACAACGATTTTATATGCTTTAGAAGGCTTCATTCATGGACAAGTTATTCAAGGCGAAGGCACACCAGATGAAATCGTCTATGATAGCGACACCGATCCTAACGCCACAACTTTAGGTGAAATTCGTCAAGCCATTCGAGAACATTACAATTTAAACGAATAAAAGAGACAGAACGTATTTATCATTAATGATAAATACGTTCTGTCTCTTTTATTAACTATTTCTCTTTTTCACTTTCCCAGTCCAGCCATCATAGCCGCCTTTTAAAATATAAATATCAGTATAGCCATTTTTGCGTAATAAATTAGCTGCTCGGATACTTAAAGCTTTCTTCTGATCATAAAGATAAACAGGTTGATCCTTACGAAGAGAACCAATTGTTGTTTTTAACATGCTGTATGGCATGCTGCGCGCCCCTAAAATATGCCCAGCATCAAATGTATCTTTCTCACGAACATCAATCACTTGTGCTTTACGCATTGTTTCTTTAAATTCTTCTTCCGTCAGCATTTTTGCTGAACGTTTCACCATAATTTTCAAATATAATTCATTGAATACCATCGCTAGTACAATAACTAGCAAAATGCCATTGATTACCCATAAAATACTCATTCTAAAAAGCCCTCTCTATTTCTCTTTTGAAAATTGTAATGCTAGTGAAGCGGCACCAATCACGCCGGCCTCATTACCTAGCTCTGCTAATTTGATTTTTGTACTATTTCGAACTTGCGGGAAGGTAAATTCTTGGAAATATTTTTCGACACGACTACGTAAAAATTCTCCTGCTGCAGAAACACCTCCACCGATAACCACGCTATCTGGATTTAATGTGTTACCTAAGTTTCCTGTGGCCAAGCCTAAATAGAAACAAACACGATCCACAACCATTAAAGCAAAATGATCGCCTTTTTCGGCAAATTCAAAAACGTCTTTACTTGAAACATCTTGTCCATCATCAATCGCTTGTTTCAGTTCAGAGTCACCTGCAAACTCTTCTGATAAATGACGTGCAACACGAACGACACCAGTGGCACTAGAAACAGTTTCTAAACAGCCACGTTTCCCACAGGTACAGTCAAAGCCGTTAGGATCAACCGTCACATGCCCAACTTCACCAGCACAGCCAGCAACACCGTGGAGTAATTCTCCTGCTGCAATAATGCCTCCGCCGACACCTGTTCCTAAAGTAATAAAAATCACGTCGGGATTGTTTTCCCCCGCGCCTTTCCAACGCTCACCTAAAGCGGCAACATTGGCATCATTATCTAAGGCAAACGGAATTCCTAAAGCAGATTCGATTTGTTCTTTGACAGGCTGTACAGTCGTCCAGTTTAAATTATAGGCACCTACAACAGTTCCTTTTTCAATGTCGACACTTCCTGGTGTTCCCATACCAATTCCCACAAAATCTTCTTTTTTCATATTATAAAGATCTATACGGTGACGAATACTTTCAATAATTGATGGCACAATGTGCTTGCCATCTTCTAAAATATTCGTTTCAATACTCCATTTTTGTTGAACAACGCCATCGGTTGTTAAAATAGCAAATTTGATGGTCGTTCCACCTAAATCAATCCCAATAATCTTCTTATCCATTTAGTCGATTCCTTTCTGCTTCCCTCTAGATTCTTCTATTCGATGCTCTCTTTGCAAAATATGCCGGGCCTGTAAATACGTATCTCGGTCTACCAATTGACCTTCATACAATTTTTTTAATTCAATCATCATTAACTCAATATCATAAATCCGTGCACCGACATAAATATACATCCCAAACTGTTTAAAAAGTTGTTGTACATCATATAACGTTTCCATACGAAAACACTTCCTTATTATACAGGTAAACCGTATTTTTTAAAACCCAATAACAGACAAATTACGACAAGAAAAATAAAAATTAACGTGGCCATAATTCGCTCGTGCTTATTAAATGCTTTTTCACGATTTGGAACAGCAAAAGCCGTCGCGACTAATAGTCCACCGATTAGACCGCCAACATGACCCATCATATCTACAGAGCTACTAAACAAGTTAAATAACAAATTAATCACAATAAACATTGAATAGCGTTGCACCATATACATAATCGCTGGATTGTCTCTAAAATGGCGTCCTAAAATAACAAATGCGCCAAACAAACCAAAAAGCGCTGTACTAGCACCGGCTGAGACACTGTTGGGTGTCCCAAAGGCAAAACTGGCGATATTTCCAGCAATCCCACTCAATAAATAAATTCCCAAATAGCGCCAATGCCCATAAATTGCCTCAACCTGTGCGCCGATATAATAAAGAGTAACCATATTCAAAATAATATGCATAAACCCAATGTGAAGAAACATTGGCGTGATAAACCGCCAGTATTCATGATTTTGAGCTACCAGTGGACGAACCATTGCTCCCCAATTAACTAAGTTTAAAATATTTTCTGATCCTCCAGTTAATTCCAATCCAAGGAAAACAATGATTGAAATACCTAAAAGGGCATACGTAATGAACGGCTGATTTTTTAGCCGTTTCAATTTCATTTCTGTTTGATAATTCATTCCATTCCTCCTATTGTATAAATAATTGTTCGATTGGCTGATCAAACGCTTCTGGTTGCCATTGTTCATGGAGTTGTTCACTAAAAACTAAACTACATGAATGGCCCGAAAAATGTTCCAAATAACGATCATAAAAACCACCGCCGAAGCCTATTCGATAGCCAGCCCGATTGAAAACAATCCCTGGCACAATCAATAAATCAATCGCTGTAGCTGTTATTTCTGCCGCTGTTAACGGAGGTTCTTCTACGCCAAATGCACTGGTGTCATAAACCGTCTCTGGAAAGACTTGATAAAAGTGCATTTTGCCTCCTTTAAATGTTCGCGGCACCGCCACTTGCTTGCCCTCTTGCATGGCCCGTTCGAAAATTGGCTGTGTTGATAATTCTAGCGGTAACGACCGAATCATTCCGACTGTTTGTGCTTGTTGCCATTGCTGACTAGCAAACAACTGTTCATAGAGACTTGATTCTTTATGTTGTTTAATTTCCGGATGTTGTTTTAGCCATTCCAGGGCAGTTAAGCCCACTTTTCTCAACTTGTTTTTCTCCATGTACACCTTCAACCCCTTTTCTGTTAAGTTTATAGAAAGTGTTCTTAAAAAACAAGCTGATTCCCCTTTTCTCTTTGAAAAATCCCGTTATTTTTCTAACGTTTTTGACGCTTCTTTAAAAAAGTCAACAACCAAATCCATTGTTTCCCCTTTCACTAAATGCCGCTCACCGATTTCCGTTATAAATTGCGTATTTCTCGCATACGTTTTCCCAGACACTAATTGTTCAAAATCAGCCATATCTTCATAGGGAATTTTTTCATCTTCCGTTCCATGCCAAAACAGCATCGGTCGTTCTTGCAGTCTTTCTGGCGTTTGTGATAAATCGTATTGATGCACCCAACTTAGCAATAGTGGCAAGTCTTTAGGCACAAAAATAGCAAATTCTTTCGCCCGTTGAATCACTCGCTGAATATAGCGCGCCGGATAGGGTGTTCCCATTAAGCAAGTAGCAGCTTGAATCTCAGGATGTTGGGTCATAAGAGCGCTGGTAGTAATACCGCCCATGGATACACCACCCACGCCAATCCAATTTTCTTTAATCAACCCTAATTTATGAAAATGATGGATAATTACTGGAAATTCAATCAAATTATATTGAATGCTACTCCAAAATGTAATCGAAGGAATCGTGGAAATAGGTCCTGTTTTTCTTTCTCCGTGGTTCATGGCATCTGGTAAAATGACCCGAAACCCCTCGTGTGCTAATTTTCTTGCTTGTGTTAAAGATAATTCTTTTGCCGATTGCCAACCATGATAGTAAACAATTAGAGGTAATGCTTCGTTTTTTTGCTCTTCTGTTGTCACTTCTAATGCTGGAATTTTTGCTATGTAGCGATGTCTAATACTGATTTTCATTCATGATTCCTCCATTATAAAATATCTTCTCTTATTTTACCGTTTTTTGATAAAACCTGCTCTTTATATGATTTATCAAAAAAATCACAAAATATGCGAATTCGCATTTTCCTATTTTATTACTTTCCGTTATAATCATTTTATTAAATACAAAGGGGTGTTTTTATGGTTAAAATTGAGGAAAAAGGCAAAGTAACATTTGGACAAGCTTTTAAAGATTATTTTCGTGGATATGTTGATTTTAAAGGTCGGACCACACGTGCTGGTTATTGGTGGATGACACTGGTATTAAGCATTTTAGCACTTATTTTTTATATTGCCATTGTCGGCAAAGCCGTGTCAGCAATTTTAGCAGCTGAATATTTTGAAACCTATGATTTTGGGAACTTATTACCGTTGATGCTTTTTGCGCTTGTTTTATGGTTAGCTTTATTATTACCAACGTGGGCAATGTGTGTACGTCGTTATCGTGATGCTGGGATGACAGGTTGGGGCGTGCTTGTTTTATATCTACTTTCTATTGCCTGTAGCTATACACAAGTTTTCTCTGTTATGTCAACTTTTAAATATGACGTTCAAACAGATACTGTGATAACAGGTGGCAGTCCCGTCTTCTTATTTTTCACTCTTGTGATTAGTCTGTTTTTCTTCTTACTAACAGTCTTACCGACAGATAAACTAACAACAACTAGCCAAAATAGCGTCTTACGCTTCTTCTTCCGTTACAAAGAAGTGAAGTAATCAATAAGCGGAATGAATTGAGGAACTTCGCAGAACTACTTTTAAAGTTACTGAAAATATTGATTACCAAGAGTGTCTAGTATTATAGTAAGTTTCAATCATATTTAGATAGTCCTCATTTGAGCCTGATCAATATCTCTGAACTGAGCATTATTGATCAGCTCTCTTTTTATTGTTTTATAAAAAATTTTTCCTCTGTTAGATTGAGTACCACAAATGATTTACATTTAACTACTATCAACTTCACAAATTTGGCACCTTAAATTTTTATCTGACTATTCCTAGATTATATAGCATTTAAGATACACTTGTTCTATAATTAATTTGTTATAGACACATTTCACATCACCATATAACTGATTATAAAGTTATGCACAAGAGCAGATAAAAAACTATATCGTTATGTTTTTTTAACAATAAACGGAAACGGTTACTTTTACTAATGAAGATAAATTAAATAATTCGTACGCATGCGATTCCTCAATATTTTTTACAAAACAAGTTGGTAAACAAGAAAAAAAGACAGGAGAGAAAAATGAAACATTTTATTAAAGAAAACAAAGGCTTAGCCATCTACAGCTTTTTGATGGTCTTTGCTACTTATGGTATTAAACTATTTAACAATACTTACGCTATTGATACTATGCACTTAATGACTAACTACAGAGGCTACTTAAAACATTGGGTTTCCATTGGTAGACCAGGATTAGTAGCTTTAAAGCTTTTAACATACAACTATGTAAATGTTTATTTTTTAAATTTATTAGCTATTATTTTCTTTGCTATCGCCACTATCTTGTTGTGCTATTATGTTGATCTTTCAACTAAGCAGATTTATAACAAAAAGTATTTATATATTATCCCAAGTATTTTTCCAACCAGTCAATTATTTAGCGAACAATTTTACTTCGTCCTACAAAATTTTGAATTTTCATTAGGTATCTGTTTGGTTATACTTTCTCTCATTGCTATTTACCATATTCCCAATAAAATTTTTAAATTATTCGGCTTTTTGTTGCTGGCATTTACACTTACTATGTACCAATCATTCTTTGTATTTGCGTGTACCTTAATTTTATTCAAAATTTTAATGGCATTGTATTTTGCTCAGTTAAATGATCTTAAAATTTCTTTTAAAGACTATGCCTTCAAAATCGGCCATTTTATTCTACTAGCTATTTCATCTCTCGTTCTATCTCAACTAATGGCGATGTTAGCGAAAAAAGTTTTAAACGTTGAAAGCTCCTATCTAGATAATATGATTCTTTGGGGTAAACGTCCCTTGATAGATTCTATCAATGATATTAAAGATTACGCCAAAGAACTATTCTTCCCTCAAGTCGGAGACACTTTTTTTACACCGCTGTTTTTGATATGTGTTCTTTTACTGGTCATTGTATTAATTAATATGTCCTATCTAAAACGCAAAAATGTTTTTTTCATCTTTATTACCTTGTTAGGTATTCTAATCACTCCACTTATGTTTACAATTTTAGGTGGAAAACGTCCAGCAATTAGAGGTGAAGTACCTAACTTCCCTGCTGTTTTAGCGTTATTACTCATCTTTATTATGATTTACTGGGGATACAACTTTGTGCTTAAACATTTATTAATTGGTATAGTGATTTTCTTTACTTTTATTCAAGTTCGGGAAACAACCAACCTAGAATATTCTGAGTATCTAACAGCGGAAGAAGATTTACGTACTGCGGAAATGATTACAAATAATATTTATTCAATGGAAATTGAGAATCCTGAATCCTATAAACTTTTAATGTATGGAAATCGTTCTCCTCGGAATGTTTCAAATATAAAAGGTGAAACAAACGGTGTCTCATTATTTGAATTCATGCCTAACTCGGTGCATACTAGTTTAAATACTTTACTCTATATGAAAACATTTGGATTAAATTTTAATGATCCTACACCAGAAGATTTTGAAAAACACAAAGCTTTACAAGCGGAAATGAATGTCTGGCCTAGCAAAGATTCTATCCGAGTGGTAGATGATTGTATTGTTGTTAATTTGTCAAAATAATTTGGTATTTCATCTTTTTGAGAGTGGGACAATAGTCCTTTCTCTCTGCATATACAATCTACTCATTCAGAAAATTTCAGCCACTGCTTGCGATTGCAATAGGACATAGTTTTTACAAAGACAAAATGATAAAGCAAACCGTAAGCTAGCCCCAACATATTTAACAAAATTCTTAAGTAAAGACTTGTTTCTAGCCCAAATATCATAGAAGCTGCCATGATAGCACCAACACAATTAAAAATCGTTTTACTTTTATAAGATGTGCATAAGCCTAAACAAAGTCCTCCTAAAATACCAAGTAGGTTCGTTGGTATATAAAATAACAAGATAGCCGATACTAGAGAACCAATAACGATCCCTATTATTCGTTCTTTTGCTCGTTCAGACAATTTAAACGTATTATACCCAGAAAATAATGACGAACTAGCAAATGTTGCCCACATAAAGCGGTCAATCTGAAGGTGCGTTCCTATAAAAAGTAATAAGCTAATGCCTAAAGCGTAATAACCAAACCAAATATTTCTTTGATTAAAAAAACCATTTTCTGTAACCATCTGTATAAAAGTAATCTCTTGATCCAATTTTTTATGTTTCACATGATAAACAAAAGCTAAAAGTAAATAGGCAAACACTAATACAAAGAAAGTTTGTTCTAATTGCTGAAACGATTGATAGTGAACCGTGCCAACTAAATATAAGTAGGAGAACGTATACAAGCCAGGATTACCCATTTTAGGGTTTTTACCAGTTAAGAAAAACAATGCCAGCAAGCAGATAAAATGAAGGCCCAATTGTAAAAATGATACAGAAATCAGTGAAATTAATGGACTAACACCTAGAATTGTTAACACGATTCCTAAACTAAGCAAGGCCTGTTTTTCCCTGTAGCCATATGAGACGAAACGGATACTCAACAGCAAACAAAATAATACAATTGAAAAAGGCGCTACAGCTTTTCCAAAGAAAAAAGTAATCGTCGACACCCATAAAATCGCAAACGAAACTAATAAGATATCCCTTATTAACAAGGCGCGCCAAAAATATCTCCGCTGTTTTTTAGTGTCCGCTTGATGAATTTTTTGTTTTAAAATAAATGGATCTAACTGCAATAATTGATAAAAAGTCACCTAAAATCATCTCCTAAAAATCGACTCTTCTCAATTCATTATTCCAACTTTTCCTTCTATGAAATCATAAGAAAAGTAGTTGTGACGAACATTTTACTACAACTTTTTTTCTGAATCAATACATGCTTTATTTCTTAATTCAATACCTCTCCCGATACGATTTGCTTACTTCATAAAAAATAAGCCTAGAAAAAATCAAAACGATTAATTCTAGACTCAAAATTAAATAACTGTTGAACAAAAGCTAGCGCTTTTTTACATAAACTTTTCCAACAGATCCATTTCTTTTTCTAATTCTTTTTCATCATACTTGTCATACTTACCAGCTTCGTGTGCAATTTTTTTAATCTCATGAATGGCTTTTTTTTCAACAATCCATTTCTTCATACTATGTTTTTTTGTATCCTCATCTAGCGAGCCCAACTCTTCTAAACTTGCATCCAATTTGTTCAAAACGTCGGCAATTTTTGCTAATGCTTGCGCTTCTTTTTCTTCATAGTTTGACATAATAGACACCTCTTCTTAAGTATTTTTCTACTTTAAGTGTACGTCTCTGTCGTTTTATTTGCAACGAATAACTCAACTGCTTCTCGGTACGGAGGATAAGGGATTCGAACCCTTGCACGATGTTACTCGCCTAACGGTTTTCGAGACCGTCCCCTTCAGCCAAACTTGGGTAATCCTCCCTCTACATTCCATCTACAAATGAACATGTAATGAATCAATAGATAAAAAGCCTAGACCCTTACACAACAAGGATTCTAGGCTCTATCTAACTAAATTATTTAGTTTCACGGTGTAAAGTAACTTTTCTTTCACGTGGGCAATATTTTTGTTTTTCTAAACGATCAGGATTGTTACGTTTATTTTTATTTGTTAAGTAGTTACGTTCTTTACAAGAAGTACACTCTAAAGTGATGTTTACGCGCATGTTTTCCCCTCCTACTAATAATTGATCTTTCCAAGAGATTTCTTAGACTTGAATATCATACCATTTTTTTTGTCATTTGACTACCCTTTTAGGCAAATTTGTAAAGTAGTTCTACTTTACAAATTTTATTTTTTGTACATTTCCATATACGCTTCTAAAACTTCTTTGGCAATCGTTTGATTTGGTTTGGAAGATTCATCATTTAAGTGTGGTAAAACAACGCTAATTGCAATTTCAGGATTTTCGTACGGCGCATAAGCCACCAAGTTACTATTAACCGTTGTATGGTTTACTCCATTAGCATCTGTTGCTTGCGTTTCGGCGGTCCCTGTTTTAGCAGCAATTGAAAATTTGTCTGATTTTAAACCACGTGCAGTTGTAAAAGGACTAGTTCCATTTACCACATTATAGAAACCTTGTTGAAGAATTCCTATCTGGTCTTCAGAAATATTCACCTTATTCAAAACTTTTGGTTCAATTTCTTTTAAAATTTTTCCTAAAGCTCCATTTTCATCATTGCCATAGATTCCTTCTACCACATGGGGTTGCACGCGGATGCCATTATTTGCGACAGTGGAAACGTACTGTGCTAATTGTAACGCGCTATAGGTATCATATTGTCCAAAAGATAGATCAAGAAGATTACCGCCTTGTGGCGCAGATGACGAATCCTTAAAGTCCTTGTTTTGAATTCCTGTTGTTTCTCCTGGTATATCAATTCCAGTTTTCGTTCCCATACCATATTCTGCAAAAGCTTTTCTTAATTCTTTAAAGACAGTGTCATCTCCTACTTCATAAGGGAAAATCATATTGGGATAATAATTCACACCCATCATTTTAAAGACTAATTTCATCATATAAGCATTCGAAGAATATTCTAACGCTTGCTCCGCAGTTAATTGCATGGTTGTTCCACCAGAAGCATTCCACCAAGAAGCTTTTGGATTACTACCTGCTAGTAAAATAGCTTCATCTGTTAAAACATCATTGCCTTTAATGACGCCTGTTTCATAACCAGCTGTTAAAGTACCTGCTTTCACAACTGATCCAGGAACTTCAGAATTCAAAATAGGTGCTAAAGGATTAGGTGTGACTTCTCCAGTTGCTAAATCATGATGAAATCCTGACATTGCTAAAATAGCACCTGTTTGAGGGTTCATAGCAACGACATACGCATTTTCTGAGTATGGTCCAATGGTTTTGACTATTTGTGAATAGTTTCGTTGTAAAATTTCATCAACTTTGTTTTGGAAATTTGAATCAATCGTTAATTTTAAGTTGGAGCCTTTTTCCCCTTTGGAAATTGGGGTTTGTGAAACAATCTTTCCGTTATTGTCTAAAACGACTTCTGATTTTGCTTTTTTACCTTGTAGAACGTCTTCATATTGTTTTTCTAAATAGCTAGTTCCAACACGGTCATTTCGTGCATAGCCTTTTTTCAAATATTCATCGACTTCTTCGGCTGGCAATCCTTGTTTTTCAGTTGAAACGGTGCCCAACAGGCTACGTAATGCACCACTTTGAGAATAATCACGCGTCCAATCAGTCCCTGTTGAAACACCAGATATTTCCGCTGTGTGTTCACCAATTGTCGCAATTTCACCTTCTGTTACCCCTTCATTCTTGATGAAGACCGTGTTCATTTGTGACGCTGCATTCATTCGTTTAAAAATCGTCACTGCTTGTAAGGTTCGGTCATCAAACGCAATTTCTTCAGGGGTGACTTTTTCAACGGCTTTGGCATATAATGTGCCTTCGTCCGTAATTTTGTTGCCTTTTTCATCTTCTTTATCTTGATCGGTTAAACGGGCTTGGGCTGCTTTTAAATTTTCAGGATTCGCTAACCAATAATCTTTTTTATCACGGTCCGTTAAGTTTGGATCAACTGGAACGTTAATAAGTTCGTTGACTTTATTCGCAATCGGTAAAATATCTTTTCCTTCAATATTTTTTCCTCGTGTGTAAGTGATTGCTAAATTGGCTTTGTTAGAAACCAAGACTTTTCCTTGTGAATCATAAATTTGTCCTCGAGGGGATGGTGTGGTGATTTGTAGTGAAGAATTGGCAGTAATTTTTTTGTTAAACTCTTCTCCTTCAACAATCTGTAAATACCCTAAACGGACAATTAATGAAACAAATAAAGTAAATATCACAAAAAATAATAAGTTCAATCGAAAAGGAATATGTGGCTTTCTACCTCGTTGACTCTTTGCTGCGGCATCTGTTTTTTTTATTTTATCTATAAATGAGTTTTTCTTCATACCTCTAGTCCCTTCACTAAAAAGTTTCGCATTCTCATTGTAACAAAAAATAGTCAAAAAATCAGGATTATTCCCAGCTCTAAGGAAATATTTAATTATTTTTTTGTTAAAAAAAAGTCAAAAGGACTTCTGAATTCAGAAGTCCTTTTGACTTTTTCTCTTTTTTTAACGGCTGTAATTGTGAACTTCAGCAGCCATGCTGTCAATGAAAATTGATAAATCTTCAACAGACGTTTCTTTGCTTCCATAACGACGGACGTTCACCGTTGCGTCTTCCATTTCTTTGTCCCCGACCACTAATTGATAAGGTACTTTTTGGGTTTGAGAGGCCCGAATTTTGTAGCCCATTTTTTCGTTACGATCATCGACTTCAACACGTAAGCCTTGTGCTTGTAAACGTTCTTTGATTTCATAAGCATACTCAGAATGCGCTTCTACAGAAACTGGGATAATAGTTGCTTGAATTGGTGCTAACCAAGTAGGGAAAGCGCCTTTGTAAACTTCTGTTAAGTAAGCCACAAATCGTTCCATTGTTGAGACAATACCACGGTGGATAACAACTGGACGATGCGTATTTTCACCATCTTCGCCAACATAAGTTAAGTCAAACCGTTCTGGTAATAAGAAGTCTAATTGGATGGTTGATAATGTTTCTTCCATTCCTAAAGCTGTTTTTACTTGAACATCTAACTTCGGACCGTAAAAGGCAGCTTCGCCTTCTGCTTCAAAGTAATCTAATTCTAATTCATCCATGGCAGCTTTTAACATCGCTTGCGCTTTTTCCCACATCGCATCATCATCAAAATATTTGTCTGTATTATTTGGATCACGATAGCTTAAGCGGAAACGATAATCCGTAATGTTAAAGTCAGCATAGACTGCCACCATTAACTCCAAAGTACGTTTAAATTCGTCTTTAATTTGGTCAGGACGAACAAAAGTATGGCCATCGTTTAAAGTCATTTCACGAACACGTTGTAACCCTGATAATGCACCAGATTTTTCATAGCGGTGCATCATCCCTAATTCAGCGATTCGAATTGGCAATTCGCGGTAACTATGAATGTCATTTTTATAAACCATCATATGGTGTGGACAATTCATTGGACGTAATACCAGCATTTCGCCATCGCCCATATCCATTGGTGGGAACATATCTTCATGGTAATGATCCCAGTGACCAGATGTTTTATATAATTCCACATCTGCCATAATTGGTGTATACACATGTTGGTAACCTAAGCTAATTTCTTTGTCCACAATATAACGTTCAATTGTACGACGAATGGTTGCGCCTTTTGGTAACCAGAAAGGTAACCCTGAACCAACTTCTTGTGAAACCATAAATAAATCTAATTCTTTTCCTAATTTACGGTGGTCACGTTCTTTGGCTTCCTCGCGCATTTTGATAAATTCTTTTAAATCTTTTTTATCGAAAAAGGCAGTGCCATAAATTCGTTGCATCATGTGATTGTCAGAGTTTCCGCGCCAATAAGCACCAGCTACTGAAAGTAATTTAAAGACTTGAATCCGTCCTGTTGAAGGGACGTGAACACCACGACATAAATCAACAAAATCGCCTTGATCATAGACAGTGATGATTTCATCTTCTGGTAAATCTGTAATTAATTCAACTTTGTAAGGATCATCAGCAAATAATTCTAACGCTTCTGCACGTGAGATTTCTTTACGAACGATTGGGTTATTTTCCTTCACAATTTTCATCATTTCGGCTTCAATTGCAGGTAAATCTTCCGCTGTCACAGGGGATTCCCCATTATCTGTATCATAGTAGAACCCAGAATCAATCGCAGGACCTACGCCAAATTTAATGTTAGGGAAAAGACGACGTAAGGCATTAGCCATTAAATGAGCTGATGAATGACGTAAAATTCCTAAAGCATCTTCATGATCAGGTGTCACGATTTCAAGCGAACCATCTTCTACGATAGGACGATCTAAATCGATTAAAACACCATTGAATTTACCAGCTAAAGCTTTTTTGGCTAAACTGTTGCTAATACTTTTAGCAACATCAAATGTTGTAACCCCAGAATCAAACGGTTTAACAGCGCCATCTGGAAAAGTAATGTGAATAGACATAATAAAATTCTCTCCTTTTAATTTTTTTGATTTGAAGCGTTTCATTGTGTTCCTGTTTTTCACAATGAAACGAAACAGCCACCTGTTCCCCTTGTTAAAAAACAAAAAGTCCTAGTATTCTAACGAATACTAGGACGAAAATATCGTGGTTCCACCTAATTTTGAACACAAATAATCTGTGTTCCTCTAGCGTGTTAACGGTGCGACCGCCTTTGTTTCAACAAAGGTTTCGAAAGTGGTCATCCCTTGTGCCAATCTGGAAAATTTTCAGCCAAGATTTTCCTCTCTAATAGATCGCGGGCAAGTTCAGTTGTCTTTCTCATCAATCATTTATGCACTTATTTAACCACTTATTTTCAGAAAAAGCAAGTGATTCAACAGAAATTCTCTGAAAACTTATTTTTTCCATTCGCCGCCTTGTGCATAGCGGTCTTTTTTCAATTCATTGACAATCACATGGATATTCTCTTTTGGTGCACCAGCGTTTTTTGACACAGCTTCTGTAATATCTTTGACCATATTAGTTAACTGTTCTTCTGTGCGGCCTTCAATTAATTCTACATGTACAAATGGCATCTTCGTTCCCCCAATTTAAATTGCTTGTTCTGTTTGTATCATAGAGCGGGTTATGACGCTTGTCAATAAAAAATTGGGGACGTCAGTCGTTACGCTGACGTCTCCAATTTTTACTTTTCAGATACATCGCTGGACCAAAGTACGGTCTTACCTAATATCTCTTTTTATACTTCTTCGCCGTAATCCACAGGTTTATCAAATTCACCTGGTGCATCATCATAGATATGTCCGTAAATAATTACCGGCATTCCGTCATAGGATACATCAAAGATTTTTGAAACTTCTGTTCCTGGCGTATTGATACAGCCATTACTACCAGCATCGGTTTTAAAGGCTTCTTTATCGCCATACTTATCCAATTTATGGTCGGAGTCATGAATCCCAATTTGTGTGACAACGCCCCCTTGACTTAATAACGGCATCCAATATTTTACTGGCACACTGTATCGAGAACCATCGAGCATTTGACCTTCTAAATTCACATCGGTTGTCCGATATAAAATTGTATGGAATCCTGGTACTGTTGCGGTTCCTTTGTTATATCTGCCAGTAATGACATCTGTGGTGACTATTTTTTTGCCATCAATGAAACAATACATTTTTTGATCTTTTAAATCAATTTCAATGTAATTATTGGCTATTTTACTATTTTCTTTGGTATCGCCAACCAACGGAGCAGTGATTGCATTCGTTTGTTCTTGGCTATTCAGCGCGTTTACTAGTAGTTCTTGCGTTTTGGCCCCATCAATCGACCAGCCATAACTTCCGTTGTTTTTAAAACGACGTGTCGTGCCGTGAACATCTGTAAATAAAACTGGTTGATTAGCAGAACCATATGTTGTTTCTAATTGTGTCACCCAAGTAGTTAGTTTTTCTTTGTTGATTGTGCCATCATCATTCAGCACGTTTTGAATTTGTGTTTTATCAAAGGCTACTTTTTCACCATTAATATCAACTGTAATTGTTTTATTTAACTTGTTATTGAGCGTTGTCAATGTCGCCTTTAACGTTTGATCCTCTTTTGTAATTTCAGGGGCTTTATAAAAATCTTTGGCATTGTATTGATAGTTGCCTTTTCCCGCTTCAACATCCGCAATAATCTGCTGATTTAAGCGCTGTGTGTCCACTACTGTGCCTTGTTCTTCGGGAACAATTTCAAAAGTGCCATTGCCTCGACGAATACTCGCATTTTTGCTTGGTTTCCCCTCTGGAAAACTTAAAGTCGCTAATTTGGCTTCTAGTTCTTTTTTGAATGCCTCGTTTAACGGTAGCTTCACCTTGCTACTGTGTAAATGGTCTTTTAAAAATTTTTGATCCAATTGGTATTTTTTAGGAAGTTGAATTTTTTCTTCTTTTGCACCCGTTTGAACCACAACTTCTTCGGTTTGATTAACTTGCGCTAATTTTTCTTCCGCGGCATTTACATTTAACCAGCCTACAGAAACTCCATTTACTTTTGTGGTTGGTAAAAAGTGACTTTGAAAATAAACATAGCTGCCCCCAGCAACCAGAGCTAGTCCAACCAAAGAAGTAATAATTACTTTCTTTTTATTATTTTTTCCTGATTTTTGACGACGTGTATTACGCACTTGCATTTCTTCTTTTTTCATTTGTTCATCCTTTATATCAATAATTTTAGGTTTATTTCTTAGAGTCTAGGCAACAAACAACTGCGGTGATCTACAATCAAAAAAAGTTCCCTTTCTCTCGCAGATTAATTTTTTCAATTATACACTATTTTTACGTTGTTTTCAGCTTATTTTCCTTATAAATCCTTTAATCTTAAAGAATTTGTATACTCTGTGACTTTTTTTGCTTCTTGTAAATAATACGTAAACTGGGCCATTTTAGCAAAATCCTGAGCGACGACGTCAAAAAAGGCTTGTGTCTTTATTAAGCTGTTCCAACAAGCTTCTTTACTAGAAAAATCCAGCAACGATGCTAATTGATCCATCGTGTCAGGAGTGACATAATTTTTCAGATACTTAAATTGTTTCCCAACAGAAATTGGCTCCGGTTCCTGCCAAGCCGCTTGCCAAGAAAGCAAGCGCAACAGTTCCTGCTGACAATATTCATAGAGATGTGTGACAGCGTAAAATAGTTCATTCCGACAAAGCCCCTTAACTACATACGTACTAACCCACCAAAATTCATTGCAACAATCGTTAAATTGCTGCTGATCCGGAGCTGTTACTGTATAATTTTTATCAGATGCTACAGGTAAAGGTGGCAAATTTTCATCTTTGTCTAACAAGATAATTGCTAAAGAATCGCCTTCATGCCAATTGTCTTTTTCTGCGAGAGGACACAACGTT
This sequence comes from Enterococcus sp. HMSC078F03, assembly GCF_001811595.1. Classification (NCBI taxonomy): domain Bacteria; kingdom Bacillati; phylum Bacillota; class Bacilli; order Lactobacillales; family Enterococcaceae; genus Enterococcus; species Enterococcus sp. HMSC078F03. Next base: position 20,134 of record NZ_KV805603.1, read on the forward strand.
AAATCGATACGTTGACCATCTTCAAATAACATTAAAAATGTTTCCCGCGTCTTCGGTTCTGTGGGAAATAAGGTCATTTCCTTGGGACGTTGCATAATTAATGGTTGACCAAATTTTGCTGTCCACGTTGCTGTTTCAAAAAACTCAGCACATGGTTCTATAATATAAACAATGTCGAAATCTTGAAAACTATCTTTTGGCACTTTCACATTCGTGCGAGAACCCACCATTCCCACGGCTCGAATGTGTTCTTATTGTTTTGCTACATCCATAATAAGTTGAAACATTTCTTCTTCTGTACGCATTCACTCGCTCCCTCTCTTCAAAAGTTTCTATTAAAACATAGATTTTTTTATAAGTCTTTTGTTTTCTATCGCTTTTTCTATGGTACTTCGTATACACTAACATTACAAGGAGGGATGTTTCATGCATTGGTTAAAAATAACAAGTTTATCCATTGTCAGTTTTGGCTTTTGTATTCTTTTGATTTTAGGTCTACTTATTTTTACTGGCAAAAATACGCAACCCACCGATAAACCAGATGCTATTTTAATTTTAGGGGCCCGTGTTTTAGGAACGTCTAAAGAAACCGCACTGCCCAGCCGTGTTTTGCAAGCTCGGTTAGATGTGGCTATCCCCTATATTAAACAACACCCCGAGACACCCGTTATTGTTAGCGGAGGGCAAGGAGCAGATGAGCCGGCTACGGAAGCCGCGGTTATGAAACAATACTTGCTAAATAAAGGTGTTCCAGAAAAACAGATTCTCTTAGAAAATCGTGCCACACGCACCAAAGAAAATATTGTCAATTCACAAAAACTCCTTTCTTTTAAACGGCTAGTGATTGTTACTAGTGACTTTCACATGTATCGCTCGCAACTTTTAGCCAAGCGAGCAGGTATCTCAAATGTTTCAGGCATCACTGCGGCTTCTTCTTTTCCAAAAGATATCAAAAATTTTGGTCGAGAGCTGCTTTCTTTAGGCTATGCCTTACTCTTTGATTGGTAAAAGTGCATCCTTCGCAAGATCATTTTGCGAAGGACGCTTTTTTATTCTGTGGATTTGCTCACTTTTGTTCTCTTCTTCTTGTGTTTAAATTATAAAAATGATAACATATCTTTGTTAGCGCTTACAAATAATATTTATTTTATAGGAGGAGAAAGTTATGGGGCATCAATTGAGCACTCATTTTTTTAACAAGAAAACAGGGATTATTTCAACTTTTTTAAGTTTGATCCTTTTAGTCGGTGGGTTATTATTTGCACTACCTGCATTTGAAGTACAAGCAGCATCAACTGTTACACCTAAAACAGTCATGTATGTAGAAGTAAACAACCACGATTTTAACAATGTGGGAAAATATACTTTAGCTGGAACCAATCAACCTGCTTTTGATATGGGGATTATTTTTGCAGCCAATATTAATTATGATACGGTCAATAAAAAACCTTACTTATATCTCAATGAACGGGTCCAACAAACTTTAAACGAAGCTGAAACACAAATTCGTCCAGTTCAAGCACGCGGCACTAAAGTCCTATTGTCTATTTTAGGCAACCATGAAGGCGCTGGCTTTGCTAATTTCCCAACTTACGAAAGTGCGGATGCCTTTGCAGCTCAATTAGAACAAGTCGTTAATACGTATCATTTAGATGGTATTGATTTTGATGATGAGTATGCTGAATACGGAAAAAATGGGACGCCTCAACCAAATAATTCTTCGTTCATTTGGTTACTTCAAGCCTTAAGAAATCGCTTAGGCAATGATAAATTAATTACTTTTTATAATATTGGACCAGCGGCTGCGAACTCTTCTGCTAATCCTCAAATGAGTTCTTTAATTGATTATGCTTGGAATCCTTATTATAGTACCTGGAATCCGCCACAAATTGCGGGGATGCCTGCTTCTCGTTTAGGTGCTTCTGCCGTTGAAGTTGGTGTCAATCAAAATCTAGCTGCGCAATATGCTAAACGTACAAAAGCGGAGCAATATGGTATTTATCTAATGTATAACCTCCCAGGAAAAGATTCATCTGCGTATATCTCGGCGGCGACACAAGAACTTTATGGTCGAAAAACGAACTATTCACCAACTGTTCCAACACCTTAATTATTATCTCGTGTCTACAAGCGCCAACATGTAATGAGTTAAAGAGGTCGGGACAGAAGCGTTTAACTCCGAGA
>NZ_KV805603.1:22417-44480 GCF_001811595.1 Enterococcus sp. HMSC078F03
AAAATCCAAAGTGATTTTTGTCCCAGGCTCTTTTGGTATCTTGAGCGAATCGTTTTACACAAAAAAAGACCCGCCCTTTGGGTAAGGACGGGAAAGGAGTTAAAAATGAAAAAGTGTTTTGTGTTGTTAAGGTTGTTTGTTGATATGCTTATATCTTACAAACTAAATGTGAAGATTTTGTGATCATTTCATTCTTATTTTGCTACTTTTATAGGAATTAAATAGATTGCCACGAGACTATCTTTAGTTGCCTTGTGCATCCGTTATTCTGACTGCTCCTTGTGGTGATACTCTGTAAAAACCGACAGTTCCTGTCCCTCCATTTGCAACCATCTGTTTCGATTGGGCTCTAAAAAAGAAGTCATTTCCATTCATACCCAAAAATCCAAGGTTCGTATCATTATTTTCTGCATCGGTCAGTGTCTTTCTAATATATATCTCTGCTTTTTCTTGTGTATCGATGATTTTTGCCTCTTCATTTTGGTCTTGATTTTCCTCTTCAGAAGAACGATAGTAATACTCTTCCGCAGGATAATTTCCACTATCTTGAGTAATTAACAATCGCGGTTTCGTCTTATCCGATTGGTCGCCGTTAGGATTTTCAACACCAATTTTATATAATAATAGCGCAGCACCAGTAGGCCCCCACCTAATACTTAAGCTTGTAATTGGTCGCGACTCATCAGTAGGTGAATCCTTCGTAATCATTCCTCCGATATTTGTACTACCATCAGGATGAATGATCAAACTCTCTCCTTTACCATTTTTCCATGTTCCAACTAAAGTAGTAAAATCGCCAGCATTAATCGCTGTAGTATCTAAATCAGCTACAGTTAGCTGACTATTGTTTCCATCAGCTGTCGGCTCTTCATTTTTCACTGATTCGTTAGACTCGATACTGCTGCTCGCTTGTTCATTTGTCTTATCAATTGTTTCACTGGTTTTTTCATTCGTCTCTTCAACTTTAGAGGATGCCTCCGTTGAAGCGGTTACTTTCTTTTCTTTTGGTTCCCGACAAGCAGTTAATGATAAAACCGCTAGCCCGACAAAAAACGCTAACATTCCCTTTTTCACGCCTATTCACCCCGTTCAATGATCTATCTTACTAGACTATTGTACTATTAATTCAACTGTTTAGACAAATATTTATGGAACAGACAAAAGTTAATCCTGTCATTGAATGCTTTGTGTCACATGGACCTATCAATCAACTTTCTTTTTTCTATGTATTATATGAAAAAAAGAGCCTGGGACAAAAATCACTTTGGATTTTTCTCCTAGGCTTAAAAATTGATAAACGGCGGGAACAGAAGCAACTCCTTCGGAAATAAGCCGAAATTCTCCAAAAATTATAGAACAATTTTCGGAAATTCCTTCTTATTTCTCGGAGTTAAACACTTCTGTCCCGACCTTTTTCTAAATCTTAAAACAAACGAACAAATGGATTATTCAGGTAAATCTACATTATGATGAACTTTTTGAACATCTTCTAAATCTTCTAAAACGTCTAACATTTTTTCAAAGTTCGCCAAATCGTCGCCTTCTAATGTTACTTCGTTTTGTGGAACCATTTCTAACTCAGTAACCGTGAATTCTTCAATGCCTTTTTCTTTTAACGCTTCTTGTGCATGGTGGAAATCTTCTGGTTCTGTGTAAACGATAATTTGACCGTCTTCTTCAACAACATCGCGAACATCAATATCTTTTTCCATTAAGTATTCTAAAATTTCATCCGCATCGTCACCAGCAAAGCCAATGATACCTGTATTATCAAACATGTAGGAAACAGCACCGCTGACACCCATGTTTCCGCCGTTTTTACCAAATGCGGCCCGCACATCTGCTGCTGTTCGGTTCACGTTGTTTGTTAAAGCATCAACAATGACCATTGAACCATTTGGCCCAAATCCTTCATAGCGTAATTCAGAATATTGTTCATCTGCTGAACCTTTTGCTTTTTCAATAGCGCGATCAATAATATGTTTTGGTACATTGTATGTTTTGGCGCGTTCGATTACAAACCGTAATTTTTGGTTTGCATGAGGATCAGGGTCTCCTGACTTCGCTGCTACGTAAATTTCAATCCCGAATTTTGCATAAACACGGCTATTGTTTGCGTCTTTGGCAGCTTTTTTCTCTTTAATATTTGCCCATTTACGGCCCATATTCTCACTTCGCTTTCTCTGATTTGTTGTTAGTATCTTATCCCTTGTTTATTATACTGGGGAAACTGATTTTTGTTAAGTATTTTTTAGGTATCTGGCGAAAATCGTAAGGGAAACCGACCAAAATTTTGTTCTTTTAAAGAAGAATCTCCCATCTGGTATAGTTGATTGGCGCGAATATCTAACGAAAGCATTGCGCGGTTTTCTTTAGATACTTTGGAAATTACCGGCAATTGAATCTGTGCTTTGGTTTCTTTTAGATAAGCTTGTCCCTTTGGCGTAAATCCTAGCACATGGAGATAGCTGTCTTGCCAAACAGTTTCAACTTCTTCTTTGGTCATATTTAACAATATATAGGTTGCTAATCGTTGCAATCTTGTCCAAGTATAACGCTTCGTTTTCATGTGTTCCATTAATTCGTGAAAAGAACCTGCTGCTTGGATTTGATCTTTTAGTCGATATTCAAGTCCTTCCGTCATTTGGTAAATGGCTTGTAATTCTTCTAACGAGGATTGAACAATTTTATACTTTAGGAAGGGCCAGTAGTTTTCCCATGAAATCATTGCTTGTGTTTGTAAATGTTGTGCGGTTATAGAAGGAACCGTTGGCAGCACTTGCGTTATTTCTTGTTGAAAAACACTTTGCCTAATCGCCGTGGCGCTAGCAACTTTCCCGGAAATCGTTGCATCATGAAAGCCCGCTTGTTTTCTAGCAATTGGGTAGAGCGTCATCGGGGTTGGATACGTGGCATTCTCTTTTGCATAACTCATCCCCAAAATATGATTAGGCGAAGAAAAATCGAACCTGCTTTCAGGATATACTTGACGAAAAACAGCAGTCATTTTTTGTGGATAACTCAATTGTTTGTCTGTCAATGCGTGGAACGTTTGATCAATTAAGGATTGATTTTCTTGGACAAACTGGCCGAAAGCCGCATAATCAATTGCGCTTGTACTATCTGTTCCAAAACATAAGCTCTCACATTGCAACGCCTGCAATAACTTTATACCGCCTTTGGCAAAGTAATCCGCAGACTGTACCGACCAAGCTGTCGGTAATTCAATGACTAAATCCACACCATTTTGCAAAGCTTCTTCTGCTCTGGCCCACTTATCTAGTAAGGCTGGTTCTCCTCTTTGTAAAAAATTTCCACTCATTATAGCAATCACTACTTCAGCTCCGCTTTGTTGGCGAGCTTGTTGGGCATGATAGCGATGTCCATTATGAAAGGGATTATATTCCACGATAATGCCACAGGCTTTCACTCTAACCACCTCCGTTATAAAAAAATGGACTTATCAGCAAAGAGACCAACGTTTTTAAGCGCTGTCCCAAGCTCATAAGCCAAATCTTATTAATCTCTTTGACAAACAAAGAACCAGCGTTCACTTGTTTCAGTTGGTGCTTCATCTGTAAAATCTGCATAAACTTTGACATTCATGAAACCAGCACTTTCTAACATTCGTAAATAGTTATCTAACGAATAGGTTCGTTCTTGATGCAATTCATCATACCGAACAAAGTGCTCATCTGTTTCTTGTTCTTTCACAAAAAATGTTAAGAAATGTTCTATGCTGTGTTCTTTTTCACCAGCGTAACTATCCCATAGAAAAGCAAACTCTTCTGTTTGATAATGATAGCTATATTCCGGAAAAACTGAATCAATTTTGTAAGTAGAATGAACATCAAAAATGAACGTTCCTTCCTCTTCTAACGCTTGATAAACTTCATCGAACACTTGTTGTACTTCTTGGCGATTAGCCATGTAGCACAGTGAATCAGAAAAACAAGTGATGGCTTGGTATTGTCCCACTTCAGATAAATCTAGCATATTTCCCTGAACAAATTGAACTGGCACTTCTTCTTCAAAAGCTCGTTCACTAGCAATCATCAACATTTCTTCTGATAAGTCTAAGGCCGTCACATCGTAACCACTTTTTGCAAAATCAACTGCTAAAGCGCCTGTACCACAAGCCATTTCAAGAATTTGTTGGGTTCCTTGTGGGAGATGACGATTGGAAAAATCCAACCATTTTTGGTATAGGCTTTCGTCCATCACTTCGTCATAGACGAAAGCAAACGTTTCATAGGCCATTTTAGTCGACCCAAGCGCTTAGATCAACCATTGGGGCATCTGACCATAATTTTTCTAAGTTGTAAAAGGCACGTTCTGAAGATTGGAATACATGGACAATAACATCGCCTAAATCAATTAAAATCCATTTTCCGCCTTCTTTACCTTCCACACGTTTGACTTCCACTTGATTTTTGGCTTCTTGTTCGTTAATTTCATCAACAATCGCATTGATTTGACGTTCACTATTGGCTTGGCAAATTAAAAAATAATCTGCTAATAATGAAATCTCTCTTACGTCTAATGCGACAATTTCTTCTGCTCGTTTTGAATCTGCTGCTTTGACAGCAATTTCTAAAATTTTCTGGCTATCTATGATAGTTCCCTCCTAGTAATTCTTTCTTCTTTTATTTTTGATTAACGACCCATTGATTGTAGGTCTCTAACGTTTTTGGATAAATTTTATGTTCTTGTTCAATCAAATGTAACAAGGTATGTTTCGTTTCATAAGCAACCGCTGCATCTAAGTCAACAAGGGCAATTTCACGGGCTTCTTTCACACCTGGAAAATCACGTCCTGGTTCAATGTAATCTGCGACATAAATAATTTTATCTAGCAAGCTCATCTTAGCAGCCCCAGTTGTATGCACACGAATTGCCTGCAAGATTTCTTCGTCATCAATGGCTAATTCCCGTTGAACAATATCCGCCCCAACTAAGCCATGCCAAATTTCATTGCCATAGTTTAATAAAGCCAAATCAAAACCATCTCGGCGAATAATCAACTCGAATTCATCGTTTGGACGTTCTTTGGCGTAATCATGCGTCAAAGCAGCAATACTGGCTTTCGCTTCATCGGCACCATATTTCGCTGCCAAGGCCACAGCTGTTTCCTCGACCCCTAACACATGGCGAAAGCGACGTTCACTCATTTGCATTTGAACTTTTTGCATTAATAATTCACGTTGTGCAGCATCATAATTTGTTATCCAGCTCATCTTGATACAGTCCCTTCTCTTGAATATAGTTTATCACATTCTCTGGAAGAAGATAGCGTGTTGAGCAACCACTTTTGACTTTTTGTCTAATCAAAGTGGAACTAATCGCCATCTGCGGAACATCGACCCAAATAATTGGATAGGTAGATTCCGTTGGATAATTAGGACGCCGAATACCGACAAATTGAACTAAATGGAGTAAGTCATCAATCCGATGCCATTTGGGCAAGTATTCCACCATATCTCCACCAATTATAAAATAATAATCAGTATCTGGATTGGCTTCTTTTAAAGCTTTCATCGTATCATACGTGTAACTTTTGCCTTTGCGAATTAATTCAATTGGCTCTATATCTAAGCAGGGATTATCAGCCACTGCTAGTTCTAACATCGCTAACCGATGTTCACTGCTAATTGTTTTCTTTTCGTCTACATGTGGTGGTAAGTACGTAGGCATTAAGTAAACTTTGTCCAAACCTAGTTGATTTTGAACTTGATCGGCCATGACAAGATGTGCTAAATGAACGGGATTAAAATTACCACCTAACAAGCCGACTTGCTTTCTTGTTTGAAAACGTAACGGTTCCTCTTGCAAGAGAACGTCCGCTCCTTGACGCGCTTGTCTTTTTTCTCCCATTGTTCATCCCTCCAATATTAAATCTCTTTGACTGCTGCTGAAATTTTTTGATATTTTTCTTTACTTGATGGCTTGAATAAGACCAGCACGCGACCAATAATTTGTACCACATCGCAATGAATGGCTGCTGTTAGTTCTTCTGCAACCTCTTCTGCTATTTCATCTGTATTTTGTAATAACGTAATTTTAATCAATTCACGTTTTTCCAACGCTTCATCAATTTGTGTAATCATTGCGTCATTCAAACCACCTTTGCCTACTTGAAAAATAGGTTGTAAATGGTGTGCCTGACTACGTAAATAACGTTTTTGTTTTCCTCTAAGTTTCAAATTGTTTGCCTTCTCTCTAAAATTTAAATTAATGCTTTTCTACGTAAAACATCGACACCTTTAGGCGCCCAACCAGCGACTACACCAGGTTCTGTGACAGTAATCCAACCTAGACCAGCAAACACAATATCCGTTTTTTCTTTCACGGAAAATTCAAAGCGCACTAATTCAGGAAACTCAGCGACTTCATCGGTACGTGGAGGCTGCAATAAGCCACCAACATGTTTTTCATAAAAAGCATCGGCGGTTGCTGTTTTCGTTCGGTGTAAATTTAAGTCATTGGAAACATAGGCAATGAAGGAACTTTTAGCACCTTGGACATAATCAAAGCGAGCCAAGCCACCTAAAAACAAGGTTTGTTCAGCATTTAATTGGTAAACTTTTGGTTTGATTTCTTTTTGCGGTGCAATAATTTTCAAGTCTTTTTTACCTAGGTAATGTGCCATTTGATGACGGTGAATAATTCCTGGCGTATCGATTAAGAAGTGGCCATCGTCTAATGGAATTTCAATTTTATCTAGCGTTGTTCCAGGAAATTGTGATGTCGTAATCACATCTTGAACACCCACTGTTTGTTGAATGATTTGATTGATTAATGTTGATTTTCCAACATTGGTCACACCTACGACATAAACGTCTCGGCCTTCACGATATTTTTCGATCGTATCTAATAACTCTTGCATTTCTTGTGGTTTCTTGCCACTTGTTAGTAAAACATCAACAGGGCGTAATCCTGCTTCATGGGCCCGTTCTCTCATCCATTGAACCATTTTAGGTTTTTTTAATGATTTAGGCAAAATATCCACTTTATTGCCAACTAACAACACAGGATTATCTCCGATAAAACGATGTAGTCCTGGAATAAGAGAGCCATTAAAGTCAAAAATATCCACTACGTTCACAATCAGTGCATCTTCTGTTCCTAAACCATTCAATAAACGTAAAAAGTCATCATCTGTTAATTGGACATCTTGAATGTCATTATAATGTCTTAAGCGAAAACAACGTTGGCAATAAACTTCCCCTGTTTCCATTCCTTTTTCGAAAGCTGTTTTTGGTGTATAGCCTAATTCATGAGGATTTTCCGTTTGGATAATCGCACCACAGCCAATACAATGAATTGCCTCTGTCATTCTAATCCGCCTCTCCATGTCATTTCTGGATGTTTTTTTGATAAGTATTTCATAATTTTCCGTTCAAAGAACCGATTGATTCTAGTATTCCAGCCATCTGTATCGACAATCGGTTGAACTAAAACATTGCGTATACCCGCTGCGTTAGCTCCCCGAATATCTGTCATAATCTGGTCGCCGACCATTAACATTTCAGATGGCTTCAAGCCTAATTTTTTTTCTGCTAATTTGAAGCCACGTGCGGTTGGTTTCAAGGCACGTGCTACATAATCTAAGTCAAACTTTTCAACAACGCGTTTAATCCGGCTGTCTTTGTTGTTTGAAACAACAAGGACGGTAATTCCTGCATTTTTCATCTCTAATAACCAAGTTTTTAATTCTTCTGTTCCATCGGGATTATTCCAAGCAATTAAAGTATTATCTAAGTCAGTTAGTACTGCCTTAATCCCCAGTTTTTTTAATTGTGCGGGGGTAATTTTATAAATCGCATCAATCATCCATGTCGGTTTATATTTTGAAAACATCGTGACTCCTCTCACTGACACTATGTAGTTTCTTCGATTTTAAGAGACTGAAACATAACTAAACAATTATGCTTCAGTCTCTACCTATTGTATTATACTGCATTTTACTGAAAATTTCTATAAAGGACGGTCGTTCCTTGTAAAAGAACAAGTAAAATAAAAGAAAAAATAAAAAAAGCCACCCATCAACCCCTGAAAAGTTCGTTGATGAGTAGTAACTTCTAATATTTGCGAAAACGTTGGTATCTTTTTTCTAGTAACGTTTCCGTATCTAATTTAGCTAATTCAGTTAATTTTGAAATGAACGCTTTTTGTAACATGCGATTAATTTTTGCTTGTTCCAGAGGCTGACCGTTCATAACTTCCGGAATTACTTTATCTACAATAGCTAATTCCTTCAGCTCTGTCGCTGTGATTTTCATCAATTCTGCTGCTTCTTTCGCACGACTGCCATCTTTCCACAAAATAGAGGCGAAACCTTCTGGCGAAAGAACCGCATAAATCGTGTGTTCCAACATCCAAACTTCATCTGCGACTGCTAACGCTAAAGCACCGCCACTGCCACCCTCACCAATGATGACTGAAATGATTGGCACTTTCAAATCAGACATTTCTAACAGGTTTTGCGCAATGGCTTCCCCTTCTCCCCGCTCTTCGGCACCAATCCCACAATAGGCACCAGCAGTGTTCACAAAGGTAATGACTGGGCGATTAAATTTTTCCGCTTGTTTCATTAAACGTAACGCTTTGCGATACCCTTCAGGATTAGGTGAACCAAAATTACGTTCAATATTTTCTGGTAGATTTCGACCTTTTTGGATACCTACCACTGTAACTGGTTTCCCTTGCAAAGTAGCAACACCACCGACTACAGCTAAATCATCGGCAAAGTAACGATCCCCATGAAATTCTAAAAAGTCCTCAAAAATTGCTTCTATATATTCTAAAGTTGTCAAACGATCTTGGGCTCTTGCCAAGGTAACAACATCATTGGCTGTTTTCTTTTCCATGTTAGCGCCACCCTTCCAAAGAATGTAAACGTAACAAGTCGCTCAATCGTTGACGCAAAAGATTTCTTGGCACAATCTGATCTACAAAACCATGTTCTAAAAGAAACTCGGCCTTTTGAAAATCATCTGGCAACTCTTGACGAATCGTTTGTTCAATTACACGGCGGCCAGCAAAACCGATTAAACTCTGAGGCTCTGCCAAAATAATATCGCCATCCATCGCAAAACTTGCGGTAACACCGCCAGTCGTTGGATCAGTCAATACCGTAAGATACAGCAAGCCTGCTTTGTTATGCCGTTGCAAAGCGGCCGAAATTTTCGCCATTTGCATCAATGAAAAAATTCCTTCTTGCATACGGGCACCACCAGATGCAGTGAAAATCACCACTGGTAAATGCTTTTCTGTCGCCCGCTCAAACAAGCGTGTGATTTTTTCACCAACAATCGTTCCCATACTGCCCATGATAAAATTAGCATCCATGATTCCAATTGCAACAGCTTGTCCTTCAATTGTTGCTTCTCCCGTTAAGACAGCTTCATCTAGCCCAGTTTTTTCTTGCATTTTTTCAATTTTTTCAAGATAACCAGGAAAATTTAGTGGATCTTTTGTCACTAATTCACTGTCCCAATTGTGGAAACTTTTTTCATCAACGGTTATCGCTAATCGTTCCCATGCACCAATCCGAAAACTATAGCCGCAATGCGGACAGATTTTTTCTGCACCCATTTCTTTTGTATACAGTGTTCGCTTACAAGAAGGGCATTTTGCCCACATATTATCTGGAACAGAAGGCTTCTTTGATGCATCATTTGCATCAGCACGATTTGGATTAATGCGAATGTAATTTTTCTTTTTAAATAATGCCATTTGCTTACTCCTCGTATTTTAGCGGCAAGAGCTCAGCTCCTTTCAAAAGATCACTGATCTTTCCAAGCAAGAGAGCTCTTGCGGCGTTCTTTCTTTAATGATTGCTTTCTGGCTCCCAATTTGGTAGAAATGTTTCTTGTAAAAAGCTTGTGTCATAGTCACCTGTCAAAACATTGTCATGTGTAATTAAATCCAATTGGAATTCGGCATTCGTAATAATACCTTCTGTTACAATTTCATTTAAAGCCCTTTGCATTTTCATCAAGGCATCAAAACGATTTTCACCATGTACGATGACTTTCGCAATCATTGAATCATAATAAGGTGGAATTGAATACCCTGAATACATAGCGCTGTCTACACGCAAGCCCATTCCACCACTAGGCAACAAGAGATTTTGAATTTTACCTGGTGAAGGAGCAAAATTAAAGGCAGGATTTTCAGCGTTAATTCGGCACTCAATCGCATGCCCAGTCATGGTAACATCCTCTTGGGTATAGCCTAAAGGTTCACCTGAAGCAATTTCTAATTGTGCTTTGACTAAATCAATTCCTGTTACCATTTCCGTAACTGGATGTTCGACTTGGATGCGGGTATTCATTTCCATGAAATAAAAGTCGCCAGCTGGATCCATCAAAAATTCAATGGTTCCGGCATTTTCATAATGCACAGCTTGTGCCGCTCGAACGGCCGTTTCGCCTAACATCTGACGCTTTTCTTCAGAAATAGCAATCGATGGTGATTCTTCTAACACTTTTTGATTATTTCTTTGTAGTGAGCAATCACGTTCCCCTAAGTGAATCACATGCCCATATTGATCACCTAGAATTTGCACTTCGATATGACGTGCTGGATAAATAATTTTTTCTAAATACATATCATCATTACCAAATGCGGCTTTAGCTTCTTGCTGCGCTGAAGTAAAGTGTTTCGGTAACTCTTCTTTTGAAAGAACTTTACGGATTCCTTTTCCGCCACCACCAGCAGCTGCCTTTAACATCACTGGGTAACCAATTTCTTCAGCAATCGTCAACGCTTCTTCGACAGAATCAATGACGCCATCACTCCCAGGAATAACAGGTACCTTGGCTTTTTGCATCAGTTGACGTGCGTTTATTTTATTGCCCATCGCATCAATCGTTTCTGCTTTAGGACCGATAAAAGTAATGTTGCATTCTTCGCACATTGAAGCAAATTGACTATTTTCAGATAAGAAACCAAACCCTGGATGAATCGCTTCAGCATTGGTAACAATCGCTGCACTTAAAACAGCTTGAACATTTAAATAAGAATCAGTTGCTTTCGCCGGTCCAATACAAATGGCTTCATCTGCTAACTGTGTGTGTAACGCTTCTTGATCCGCTTCAGAGTAAACAGCAACTGTTTGAACGCCTAATTCGCGACAGGCACGAATAATACGAACAGCGATTTCTCCGCGGTTTGCGATTAATACTTTCGAAAACATTTTTCACCTATCCAATCATAAAGGTTAATTCAGCCTCGGCAACTTTTTTTCCATTAACTTTTGCCACACCTTTACCCATTCCAGCAGAAGCGCGGACTTTTAAAAGTTCAACCTCTAAAATTAATGTGTCGCCTGGTGTTACCTTTTGTCTAAATTTTGCTTTATCTAATCCACCAAAGTATGCCGTTTTCCCTTTGAATTCAGGCATTGAAAGTAATGCCACGGCGCCTGCTTGAGCCAACGATTCAATAATTAAAACTCCTGGCAAAACAGGATTCCCAGGAAAATGACCTTGAAAAACTTGCTCATTAACCGTTACATTCTTTTTCGCTACAACGCGTTCCCCGGGAATGACTTCTTCAACACTATCTAATAATAAAAAGGGATAGCGATGTGGTAAAATTTCTTGAATTTCTGTAATTGTTAATTTCATGTTTTATTCTCCTTTAGCAACTCGGAATAGCGGCTGACCAAATTCAACCACATCTTCATTGTTGACTAATATTTCAGTAATCACACCGTCAACTGTCGCCGTAATTTCATTCATTAATTTCATCGCTTCAACGATACACACAACGTCACCCGTTTTAACAGTGTCTCCTACTTTGACAAAGTTCTCTTTATCTGGTGCTGGTTGTAAATAAACGATTCCTACAATGGGTGACGGAATTTCTTCTGTCTTTTCATTGGCTGTCGGTGTATTGGTTGGCGTTTCTTCAACGACAGAAACTGTTTCAACAGGCGCTGACACACCACTAGCGGCTACTGGTGTTTCTTGTGGTTGCGCCATTGGTTCTACGGCACTTCGCCCAGAAGCTGTATTTTTATTCATATATAATTCAAACGAGCCTTTTCGTAAATCAAATTCGGTTAAAGTTGATTGATCAAATTGTGTTAATAATGCTTTTACTTCTTCTAACTGCATGTTAATCCTCCCAGCGTTTTAAGCAAATAACTGCATTGTGGCCACCAAAGCCTAGCGAGTTACTTAAAGCATAATCAAATTTATGCTCTTTGCTTTCGTTTAAAACAACGTTCACCGTAATTGCTTCATCTTGATTTTCCACATTAATGGTTGGCGGAATAAATTGATGTTGTAAAGCATTTAGGGTAGCAATTCCTTCAATTCCACCAGCGGCGCCTAAGAGATGTCCCGTCATACTCTTCGTACTACTTACATACGCCGTTTTTGCGGCATTACCTAAAGCCAATTCAATAGCTTTAGATTCTGCACTGTCATTGGCTTGTGTGCTTGTTCCATGGGCGTTAATATAGCCAATTTTTTCTGGAGAAATCCCCGCTTCTTCCATTGCTAGTACCATGGCTTTCGCTGCGCCGCTCCCATCTGGTGTTGGTGATGTCATATGATAGGCATCGCAATTAGCACCATAGCCAACCACTTCACCTAAAATAGTTGCGCCTCGTTCTAGAGCATGATCTAATGATTCTAAAATAAAGACACCTGCACCTTCTCCCATCACAAATCCACTACGTTCTTTATCAAAGGGAATTGAGGCTTTTTCTGGGTCAGTCGCCTTTGTTAAAGCGGTCAAGGAAGCAAATCCTGAAATACCGATTTCTGTAATAGGCGCTTCTGCTCCACCAGCAATAATGACATCGGAGTAGCCATGTTTGATATTGCGGAACGCTTCCCCAATTGAATGAGTTGCACTAGCACAAGCTGTCACTGTTGAAGTACAAATTCCTTTGGCACCAACACGTAAAGCAATATTTCCCGCCACCATGTTTCCAATCGCCATTGGAATAAATAACGGTGCCACACGTTCAGGTCCTTTGTCGTGCATCCGAATTACTTGATTTTGAATTGTTTCCAAACCACCAATCCCGGAACCCACCATAACGCCAAACCGATCCACATCTAGTTGACTGGTATCCAAGCCACTCATAGCCATTGCTTCTAAGGCCGCATAAATGCCAAATAACGAAAACTTATCCATGCGTTTGCCATCTTTTTTAACAAAATATTTTTCCATTGGAAAGTCTTTCACTTCAGCTGCTAAGGTGACACCTGTTTCACTAACATCAAATTTACTAATCGGTCCGATACCATTTTTCCCTGTTTTCAAACTTTCTAAAAAAGTCTCAGGTTCATTGCCAATCGGCGAGGTGACACCGTAACCAGTAATAACTACTCGATTCATCCTTTTGACTCCTTTCGTTTATCCGTGCATGACTAAGCCGCCATCAACATTCACGACTTGCCCAGTAATATAGGGACTTTTAGCTAAGAAAATCGCTGTAGCTGCGACATCTTCGACTTGCCCAAACGTTTGTAAGGGAATTTGCGCATTCATTTGTGTTTTAACTTTTTCCGATAAAACATCCGTCATTTCTGTTTGGATAAACCCTGGTGCAATCGCATTGCAGGTAATACCGCGCGGCGCAACTTCTCGTGCCACCGATTTAGTAAAACCAACGACACCCGCTTTACTCGCAGCGTAGTTTGCTTGACCAACATTTCCCATTAAACCAGAAACGCTAGCCATATTAATAATCCGACCACTTCGTTGTTTCATCATACGTTTAACCGCTTGTTGGGTCATGTTAAAAGTTCCTACCAAGTTAATATCTAAACAGGCATTAAAATCCTCTTTTGTCATTCGTAATAATAATTTATCATTCGTAATCCCAGCGTTATTCACCAGAATATCAATCGAGCCTAATTGGTCAACAGTTGCTTGAATCATCTCACCTGCTGCATCAAAATCGGAAATATCTCCAGAAAGGCCAATACATTTTACCCCAAAGGCTTCAATTTCTTGTCGTTGTTCTGGCGTAATCTCACTCCGACCGTTTAAAACAATATTGGCGCCCTCTTTCGCAAAAGCCAACGCAACTGCTTTGCCAATCCCGCGAGTGCTTCCAGTAATAAATACGTTTTTTCCTGTTAATTCCATTTTTTACCTCCCAGTAAGTGCTGTTAACGTTTCTGTTAATGTTGCAACATCTTCCACACGGTGCATTTCAATTGTTTTGTCAATTTTTTTAACAAAACCAGTTAATGTTTTCCCTGGACCAACTTCAATCATCGTTCCTACGTTCATAGCCTTCATCGTTTCGATACTGTCTTCAAAACGTACCGCAGACATGACTTGCTTTTCCAATAACGCTTGAATTGCCTCTTGGGGCATAATTTCGGCAGTCGTATTACTAATCACAGGAATTTGCATCGTTTGAAAGTTCAATTTTGCTAAATCCTGAGCCAACTTTTTTGATGCTGGTTGTAACAGTGCCGTATGGAAAGGACCACTCACATTTAACGGAATCATTCGCTTCACACCAGCTTCTTTGAGAAGTGTCATCGCTTGATCAACAGCAGCAACCTCACCACCAATCACGATTTGTTGTGGTGTATTATAATTTGCTGGAGCCACAATTCCGAAAGCACTGGCTTCTTGACAGGCTTTTTCAATTACTTCACGCTCAGCATTCATGACAGCAACCATTTTGCCAATTCCTTGTGGTGCTGCGTCTGTCATGTACTGACCGCGCTTTTGGACCAAGGCCACTGCTTCTGAAAAGCGCAAAGCCCCGCTGGCAACCAAAGCACTATATTCCCCTAAGCTTAAACCCGCTACCACATCAGGCGTTAGTCCTTTTTGTTGCAAAAGACGGTAAAATGCGACACTGACTGTCAAAATAGCAGGTTGCGTATATTCTGTTTCATTTAAACGTTCATTTTCAGTAAAACAAAGTTCTGCCATCTCATAACCTAAGATATGACTTGCTTCATCGAAGGTTTCCCGAACAATCGCTTCTTGGTGATATAATTCTTCACCCATCCCTTGATACTGGGCTCCTTGTCCACTAAATAAAATCGCTGTTTTCATACGACACCTCATTTTTTGTTAAAATTATTCACTTAGCCCCAACGCTGATTCATCTTATGTACAATCGCTTTGCATTCAGACATGAGTGAATCAATGATTTCTTGGGCTGTTTCTTCTTTTTTTATTAACCCGGCAATTTGTCCCGCCATGACGGAACCGTAATCCATATCCCCGTCAACGACAGCTTTGCGCAAAGCGCCCTGACCAATTTTTTCAAACATTTCTAAATCAGGCACTTCTTTTTGGAGTTCTTGCTTTTCTAATTGATTATATTGAGCAGTTAATTTATTTTTTAAAGTACGCACTGGATGGCCAAAATGTTGACAGGTAATTACTGCATCTAAATCACGTGCCTTTAAAACTTTCTGTTTATAATCTGGATGAACGTTGCATTCTTTGGCAATTAAAAAACGTGTACCTAACTGGACTGCTTCAGCACCTAACATAAAGGCAGCAGCCATACCACGACCATCACCAATCCCACCTGCTGCAATCACAGGAATTGACACGGCGTCAACGATTTGCGGTAACCCACTCATAGTGGTTAATTTGCCAATATGTCCACCAGCTTCCATTCCTTCAAAAATGACAGCATCGGCACCAATTTTTTCCATTCTTTTTGCTAAAGCAACAGAAGGAACTACTGGGATTACTTTAATGTTATGTTCTTTAAAACGAGCCATGTATTTGGCTGGATTGCCCGCACCTGTCGTTACGACAGGAACCTGTTCTTCACAAACCAAATCGACAATTTCATCGGCAAAAGGTGAAAGTAACATGATATTGACACCAAAGGGTTGTTCCGTTAATTCTTTAACTTTTTTAATTTCTTTTTTTACGACTTCTTTTGGGGCATTGCCGCCAGCAATAATCCCTAATCCACCAGCGTTTGACACGGCACTTGCTAATGAAGCATCGGCTACCCAAGCCATACCGCCTTGAAAAATGGGATAATTAATTCCAAGCAACTCACATAACTGTTGATTCATTGATTTTATACGTCCTTTAGTTCTAAGATAAGTACACTTCATTCAAGTAAAAAAGGATTTTTCCAGCTTATTTACTTGTTTTTTTAGGGACTGGGTCATTTAGCAATTAAATGTCCCAGCCCCCTATTTTCATGTATTAGTTTGCTTGTTGTTTTTCTACATATGTTACTAAATCTTGAACGGTTTGGATGCCATCTTCTGTTTCGATTTTCACATCAAATTCATCTTCGATTTCGTTAATGATTTGGAATAAATCTAAGCTATCCGCGTCTAATTCTTCTTGAATGTTTGTAGTTAATTGTACCTCTTCAGCATCTTTTCCTAATTCTTCTACGATAATTGCTTGAATTTTTTCAAATACCATGTGTATATTCCTCCAAAATAGTCATTTTCTTCATTTATATGTGAACAGTTTTTTACAGCGTTAGGAGCAGTGAGCCCCATGTTAAGCCGCCGCCAAATCCTGTTAGCACCACGCGTTGTTGGGAACCTAAAATTAAGGTCCCATTTTCAACTGCTTCATCCAACAAGATGGGAATGCTAGCAGCTGAGGTATTGCCATATTTATCCATATTCGTTAAAAACTTCTCGCGGGAAATCTTCGTCTTACGTGCAATTTTATCGATAATGCGCACATTTGCTTGATGTAGTAGAAGATAATCCACGGTTTCGTCCGTCACGAGGGATAAAATATTTTGTGAAACATCTTTAATCGCAAAATCAAAAATACTACGTCCTTCCATCTGTAGCATCTTACTAGCCTGCTCATGCCCCTGATAAAAAGGACTTTCGTTGATCGTGTAGCCTGACGTTAAAGCCGCCCACCGTTGTCCATCTGCTTGTAATTTTTCATCTAGAAAATGCGGTGTCTCAGCCGCTTCAATCAAGACGCCGGCAGCCCCATCACCGAAAAGCACCGCTGTGGAACGATCGGTCCAATCCAACATTTTGGAAAATGTTTCGCCACCAATTACTAGACCTGTTTGATAACGACCACTTAGGACTAGTTTTTCTGCCATGCTTAAGGCATAGACAAAACCAGAACACGCTGCACTGATGTCAAAAGCAAAGGCCTCAGTGGCGCCAATTGCGCCTTGTACTTGGCAAGCAACAGAAGGCATATTGAAATCTGGTGTCACTGTTGCAACTAAAATAAAGTCAATCTCACTTGCTTGCTTTCCAGATTTTTCCAATAACTGTTTTGCGACTTGATGACATAAATCAGACGTATTTTCTTGCGTAACGATACGACGTTCACTAATGCCTGTTCGCGAATGTATCCATTCATCAGAGGTATCCATCATTTCACTCAGTTGGTGATTCGTGACACAATTCTCTGGAACATAACGGCTTGTACAACTAATTCGTGCATAATTCTTCATGGGGATCCTCACTTTTTATTTGTATTCTTGCAAGAAATCATGAAGATTTTTTAGTGCTCTTAACAGCGCTTGTTCTTCTTCTTGCTCCATGCCTTTCAAAATGTTTTTAACCATTTCACGATGAAAATGCTGATGGACTCTAAAAAGTAATTTTCCCTTTTTGGTTAAGCCAAGCTTTACTACACGTCGATCATCTTCACTACGCAAACGTTCAACATAGCCTTTTTTAACTAAGTTGTTAATCGCTACAGTAAGTGTTCCAACGGTAATTGACAGTTCCTTGGCTACTTCTGAAGACGTTTTTTTCTTGTACATACCAATTGCTTCGATTGTGTGCATCTCCGTAATGGATAAATCATTAAATTGTGATTTTTTCAATTCAGATTCTTCAATCGTTAAGATGTCATTAAAGACACTGACTAAGTAATCGTTGACTGTTTCTAAATTAGGTTCCATTCTGTGCACCATCCATATACTTTGATTATCAAAACATTTGATGTTCAAACTATATCGTAAATAAGCAAAGAATGCAAGAGAATTTTCTATATTTTTAATGAAATATTCTTCAAACATTTCAAAAAAGGCGCATTTTCAAGGGACGAGGCTTTTAAAAAAAGGATCAATTACTTTGATACCCAAACTATTTTCACAGAAAAAGGAAAGAAGTGCAACTAAAAAGCATCACTGGCACTCCCCTGATTGAGAAGTGCCAGTGATTTTTGTTATATAATTCTTAAACTCCCACTAAGCTATTGCTACAACTTGACTGGATAATACGAGAAGAGAGTGAACCAGAAGCTTTGGTGCTTCTACTCCACTCCCTTATTAAAATGTAGGACGATTAATTATTGAATTAAGTCGTAAATTTCCATTGCTACAATATCGATGTTATCGAATTGATAGCTTTGGTGCGTATCAGATTCTGTTAATTCAAATGTTTCTGTTGATTTATCAAAACTTACAATACATTTCTCTACGCCTTCACGTTCAAAGCGGCGTACTTGTACTTCATTATCTGCTGCTTCGATCATTGCTTCCAGTCTCTTAATAATCGCCACAAGTTGTGAATGTTTCATCAGTGGGCCTCCTTTTGCAAACTAGTTCTGTACCATTGTAACAAAACATTGCCTAACTTGCATGATTTTTCGTCATTTTTTTTGATTTTTTTGTTGTTCTTTAATTTTTATTCGTTGGTTGCTTGCCATCTGTCCACCAAAGCTTAATTAAGGCCTGTGTGCCATCATTTTCAAACCCTTTATCTGCAAGGCTTTCATATAATTCTGTCGCTTTTTGCGTCGCTGGTAATGTAAGGTCAAGTTTTTTTGCTTCATCTAACGCAATCTTTAAATCTTTGATAAAATGTTTAACAAAAAAGCCTGGCGTATAATCTTCTTTTAAAATACGTGGTCCATAATTACTTAATGACCAGTTTGCAGCACTGCCACCACCGACTGTTTCCAGAACTTTTTCTAAAGTTAATCCTGTCGCATTTGCGTAAACGAGCATTTCAGTCAAACCGGTCATTGTGCCTGCAATCATTAACTGATTCGCCATCTTAGTGTGTTGCCCTTTTCCAGCTGAGCCATGTAGCATAAATGTTTTACCAAATGTTTTGAAAATTGGTAAGACGGTCTCATAACTTTCTTGATCGCCACCAACCATAATTGTTAAAGTACCATTTTTAGCACCTAAGTCACCACCAGAAACTGGCGCATCCAACGCATGAGCACCCACTTCTGCTGCTTTTTTGGCAATCTTTTCAGCCAAGGTGGGCGTACTTGTGGTTAAATCTACTACTATTTTACCTGTAAGATCTGCTTGAAAAATCCCTGTTTCATTAAAATACACGCCTTCAACATCTGAAGGAAAGCCAACCATTGTAAAAATGATATCGCTGGCTTCCGCAATTGCTTTTGGCGTATCATACCAAACTGCTCCTTCAGCAACTAAATCATCTGTTTTACTTTTTGTTCGATTATAAACATTGACAGATAAATTGTTTTTCATCATATTACGAATAATTGATTTCCCCATGACACCCGTTCCAATAAAGCCGATTTTAGACATAGTAGCTTCCTCCGTTCTTAAAATAAAAAACTTTCCTCCTTCAGTATAAACGAAGGAGGAAAGTTTTGCAGTTTATTTTCTTAAAGATGTAAATTTTACTTTAATTTTTTTTATTGAGTCCGCATTTTCTTTTTCCATTTGAAGTTGATCAAAGTAAATCAATGTATCTTGATAAAATTCAATCATTTTATTGCCAAAGTTTGTAGAAGAAATTTCAAATAATTTTTCATCTAAAATAGTTTGGTCCATTTTAATATTTGCTTGTATATAGTCAATCAATGTTGGGGCAAAATCACTGTCTGTCTTAAAAGTTTTGCCTAAGCTTTCATGATCAAATAAATTATTTAAATAGGCGTTCCCTTCTGCAACACATTGAACGCCAGCAGCCATCGCTTCTGTATAAGTTAAGCCTTGTGTTTCCGACGTTGAGGCGCTGACAAAATAGTCAGCAGCTTTATAATAAATGGCGACTTCTTCATTTGGCACTTCACCCGTAAATTGAACGTATTCACTGACTTCTAGTTCTTCTGCTAATTCTTTTAAATCCTCTAGATAGGGACCATTTCCAACTATTACTAAACGAGTTTGTGGTAATTTTTCAATAATTTGTGGTAACCCTTGAATAATTGCTTGAATATTTTTTTCATAAGAAATTCGACTTAACGATAACAACATAATCTGTTGCTCTTCAATACCTAGTTGTTGACGCATTCCAGCGATCATTTCCTCAGTAATATCGGGACGTAAAAACTTATCAATTTCGATCCCTGTTGGAATAATTCTCATTGGTGCGGTCACTCCATAATCCCGTAATTTTTCTATTACACGTTCACTGGGACAAACAACACCTGTCGTATGATTTGTAAACACTCTTGAAAAGAATTTAACATGTGATGGACGGACAACTTTTCCTTTAGCAATATAATGTAAGTAATCTTCATACATCGTATGATACGTATGGATGACAGGAATTTTCATTTTTTTCCCAACCATTTTCCCTAAAATACCCGCACCAAATTCAGTATGTGTATGAATTAAATCTAATTCCAATTCTTTGGCAATTAAATAGGCGTACCACATGCCGCGAACCACTACTCGGCGATCTTTAAAAGATACAAATGGCACACTAGGCATTCGTATGACATCTTCTTCAAAATCAGTCGCGTTAGGATCGGTTGTCGTAAAAATATACACTTCATGGCCGTGCTTTTCTAATTCATCTTTTAAGGTCTTAATAGAAGTCGCTACCCCACTCACTTGCGGGAAATACGTATCAGTAAAAAAACCAATTTTCACTCTCATTACCTCCATTTCATCTAACAATAACTGTCTTCAATATTTGTTAAGATAAGACTGTTTCGTAGACTTCTTTTAACTCGTAACCAATTTGCTTGATACTTCTTTGCTCTGCTACTTGATAGCCTGCTTGTCTAGTGCTAGGTATTTTCCCTTCTAATAAGCCTTCAATATATTTTTTAAATTCTTCAATAGAATGACCCATATAACAATTTTCATTAGCCACTAGCCAGCCTTGATAAACTGGAATATCACGCACCAAGACTTGTTGCTGACTAGCTAATGCTTCTAAGACAACAATTCCTTCCGTTTCTTCACGCGAAGGGAAAAAGAAGAGATTCGCTGCCGCATAGGCCCCTTCGATGACATCTCCTTTAATATAACCTGGGAAAATAACATTTTCTGGATGATCTTCTTTAACTAATTGTCGGATATTTTTTGGGATAGAATACATTGGTGTATCACCAAACCAAATAAATTGATACTCTGGTAACTGTCGCGCAACTTCAATAAAATCAGTGATTCCTTTGCGTTCAAAAAATAATCCCACACAAATAATTACTTTTTTCTCTTCATCTATTTTAAAATATTCTCGGAATTTTTGTTCCTTTTCTTCTGAAGGATAAAAACGTGATAAATCAATACCATTTGAGATCGCCGAAATAGGCACTTTAATGCCATAACCTTCCAGCAATGTTTTAGAATACGGTGTTGGTGTAATTAAATGATCCGCTTTGGAATACAAACTGATAAGATATTTTTTTACTAATGGTGCTAGTTGATTAGACCCAATAAAGGAATTACGAAAGTCTTCTTCTGTCGAATGGGCATGATAAATAACTTTTTTTCCTAGTTTGCGTGCTTTTCTGACCATACGATGGCTATTTATGCCATATGTATTAATATGCAATATATCATAGTCACTGCAATCAGCATCTAATGTATATTCTATTCCAACTTCAGAGAGCGCTCGTTTCTGGTGATCTAATGCTCGACCAATGCCTGATTTAGCTAAGATTTTCTCACCTTCAAAATATAACAATATTTTCAAACCCGCTCCTCCTTTTCTGCTTTACTAACTATAATAAACACATTATACCATAGCTAAAATTTGATGTATTCATTCTTCGGTAGGATCCTTTTAATCTTATAAATGTTTTTAAAGTCCCTTCTTCAAGCTTATCAAAAAATAGTGAATAAAACAAAAAAAGCAAAAACCAAGTTGGTTTTTGCTTTTGCTCAACTCCGGCAGTAGGACTCGAACCTACGACATCA
>NZ_KV805604.1:0-24036 GCF_001811595.1 Enterococcus sp. HMSC078F03
ATTATGGTTTTATGAGTAGTGCTTATACAAATACAGTATTCTATCCAAATAACTGGCAAGAAAAACTAACCACTATATCCTAATTAAAATACCTACAGTTACCTGAAATAGAACGTCAAGAACTAGCTCATATTTACAAATACCGAAACGAAATTGAGTTTTTACAAAAGATAGGTGCCACAACCCTAGCGAATGAAATCATTTTTGACGACTATCGCAACATTTTTGGACTGTATTTTCATAAAGCAGATATGAGAGTAATCACAAAGAAATGGTTAAAAGCAAATAAACACAAACTGAAAGCAAACAATCCAACGTTTCAAGAACTCATGTTAGAAAATACGTTAAAAGGACGAAACGCCCCAATGATAGACGGAATAGAAAAGTATTTGCACTATTCGCAAATTAAGCAATTACCGAAAGAGGTGAACTTAACCAAGTTTCAAAAGTGGTTTATACGAAAGGGCGAACGTTTTGACTATTATATGGACTACTTACACATGTTGGAAGAATTAGACACCCCACTCAATGATGACACGGTTCTTTATCCAGAGAATTTACAAGTAGCCCATGATAATGCTGTGAATACGTTGAATCTTCTGAAAAGCGAGATTGAGGAAAAAGAGTACGAAGAAAGGAAAAAGCAAATCAAAGTGTTTGAAGCAGAGATTGACGACTTGCTTTTTCTCACACCTCACTCATTACAAGAGATTGTACAAGAGGGAAGTATTTTACACCACTGTGTGGGAAGTCAACGTTATCTAGAGCAACATAAACAGGGGGCAACAACGATTGTATTTATTCGGAAAAAAGAAGAGCCAAATTTGCCTTACTTCACATTAGAGTACCGAAATCAACAGGTTACACAAATACAAGGAAAATGTAACCGTCAGGAAGTACCAGAAAAGATAAAACAAGCAGTCAGACAATGGCAAGAGAATTTACAGCACGCCTTATCATCATAATATAAGACAAGCCTGATACTCGCTTTCAGCGAGTATCTTCTTGATTAGAAATCAAGAAAAGAGCGTTTTTTCCAGCGCGCCAAACTCCCACCGCCACCGCCGTTAAGGCGCGCTGGAAAAAAGAAAGGCGTTCGCCTTTCCTATTTTAAAAAAATTACTAGAATCTTCTTCATTGCTCACTGATATCTATTCGTATCCCATACCTAACTGATTTTCTTGTTCTACCAATTGCTCTTTTCTTGAATATTTTGATTCTTCATTTTCTACTTGTTCTATTTCATCTAAAACAATACTTTGTTCTGTGCTTCTTTTTAAATACTCTTGCGTTTCTGGCGATAAGTTTTCAATTTCATCATCACCATAAATTTCGGAGATTGTAATATTTCCTTTCATCAAGTGTTCTGTGAGCGCTTCAGACAGAATGCTTTTTTCATCTTCATAATCAAGTGCTGCATATTTGTAATAAAAAGGGCGTCCATTTACTTTATATTCTGTATATTCCATGTCAAAATCATCAAATGTCAATTCATGACTAATTGTCGCATTCCTAGAAAATTCTTCAATATACGGTCTATCTTTTTCAGGTAAAGGTTGTCTGTAGCTGTTTTCTATAAGTTTATTCATTGCTTTCATACCAAAAACAGGTTGTTCCATCGCATATTCATGTTCAATTTCATACTCATCAATAATAGTTGCTAAATAATCAAGTTTTTCTGGTGGAATTGTTATATTTTCCGTTGTTGTCCATTCATTTTCTATGGAATCATACATCAAATGATAGTGAGTTGGTAATCTATGTTCATCTACTATTAGTACATCAATATTCTCAGTTACCATATTTTGCTTTAAAGGACCCGCAACAAGACGACGGTCCCCTAATCCATCATGCGTTTCATAATCAGAATTGTTTAATAGTTTTTGGATAGCGTCTGTTATTTCTTGCTGTGTCTCTTTATCAAATGTCATCAACCCTCCTACACTTTCTAAAACGTCCAGCATCTTGTCAGCTGAGTCTATTTCACCAACTAATTCTAGAACATCATTCATCTCATTGGCATAATAACCATTAATTGCAATTTCATAATTATAGTCTTCAAAGATAAAGCGTTCTGGTGTGTGTTCTTTATATTGTTTTATTAGGTTTTCTTTCAATATTGCATTTATACTTAGTTGCTGATTAAAGAACAATTCCCTCTCTTCAAGTCTAGCTGTTAACTCTTTTCGGAATTTTTCTTCGGCTGTACCAGGAATATCTATAGTTAAATTATAAGCATTATACTCATTATTGCCGTTTGACAAGGAATCCAATTCTATATTTTTTAAAAAGTGATTGTATGCTTGAACTATTTCTTCGTTTTCTTCGACAATATCAATATCGTAGAGATAACTTTCTGGGGTTTCTTCCTCAAAAACGCCTTCTTGATATTCTTCTAAATTGAGCTTTTCAGCTCCCACCTGTAGAGTATTTTCCAACTGTTCAATAATAAAATTCTCCTCCTCTAACTGCTTCAATACCTCAACTTGTTCTTGTGAATAATGATTATCCATCACTGTTAATACTGTACGTGTTTCAGGAACAATCTGAATTAATTCTTCTAACTTTAATGAATGAAAGTCAGGGTGATACCGATCAATAGAACTATCTTTAAAAAAAGCTTCAATAGATCCATGATCAACATCTCTCGTGTAACCATCTCCGCCTTCTGAATAGCCACTCCATAAAGTCCCATCTTGAAAAACATAAATCGCTTGCTCTAAATTTTCGGTCTTTTCAAAACCTTCTTCATAAAAATCTGAGAAGTCAAACCTAGATTTATTTTCTGTCATTTTTCCATCCTCTTTCTTTTTTGAATAAAAAAAGAGAATAACTATTAGTTATCCTCTTACAATTCCTATTTATTTTTTAGATATTCATACTTTGCTCTAATTCTTGATATGCTTTTTCATTTAAATAACGTTGGACACTTCTCTCACACGATTTTCTCAATTGTCTTAATTGTTTCTTGAATTCATAATCTGATTTTTTATATGAGACTACAGGCTTTCTGTTGGACACTTTTGTGACTCTCTTTTGGCCATTTTTTTCTGTTGCTTTTTCTATTTTATAATTTGCATTCCTCTCTTTTTTGGGAAGCTTGTCTGTTTGCGAAATATCGTAAACATCTTTTGTCTCAAAAACAAATGATCCTGATTCATCTTTTTTAATGGTCACAATTTTTATGGCATTTTCAATTTCATCTTCTCTTATCTTGCGATTGTTTAATTGCCATTGCTTTTCCCCTAAGACATGTGTTGCAGTAGGTATTTGTTGCAAGATTGCCCGTTGATTATTTCCTGAAAAACTCTGTAAATTTGAATCTACTTCCTTGTCTTTAGAGGTTTCTATCGAAATATAGTGTGCTTTATTTTTACTTGGAAGAATAATTTTTCTACCTAAAGTCTCATGAGTAAAACTACTTACCGGTTCGGCAAATTGATTACCCTCAACTTCATGTAAAAACATACCTCGAATTTCTTTTTTTGAGGATTCTTTTTCTGCCTTTAATTGATCCACTATCTTTAAGTTTCTGCTATTTTTCGATTCTTCTCTTTCAGTGAAGTAATCATGTAACGTCTTCAATGCCTGATCCATTTTAATTTCTGATTGTTTTACTTTTATTTGTTCCTCTATATTATTAACTTCCTCATGACTCTCTTCTAAAAGTTCATGAGGTAAAACATCATCATAAATCATACTTTCTTCTGCATTTTCTTCTTGTGGCATGGTCATTTCTAATGAATCAAATGGCTCAATTAATCCTTCGCTTTCTATCTCTGTTTCAAAATTAAATTGTTCAAAATCTGACTCATTCATCAAACCAGTGTTCCTTTTAGCAAGAAGTTCCGGATAATTCTTTGCTTCTTGTAAAATCATGTTTCCAATTCGTGAATATAATCCACTTTTTCCGTACAGCTGCTTATAAAGATAAGTTGGTTCGTTCCTTGGATTTCCATACGCTTCTTCGTAATCATCAGAAATTTTTTGTAGACGCGGAAGAATTTCATCCATTGTTTCTTTCCCATCTGTTTCCATAAACAAATCCACTATTTTATCTAGTTCTGGTTTAAATTTATGACGTTCTGCAAAGCCATATTTCCAGAAATACTGATTGCTTGGCAGCTTTTGAAGTAAATCCGTAAATAGCTGCTCATACTTTCCTTGTGTAAACTGTTCTTTGCATGATTCAGCCAACTTTTTTTGGTGCGTGACGTACGTTTCTAACATAGACAATTGTTCTTTATTTTGCATCAGTTCATTCACAAATGTTCGCTTTGTCGCTTTAATACTCTTCTGTAAAAATTTTCCTTTAAACTGCCAGCCAGTTTTACTCGGTTCTTTCGGGTGCTTGTAGAAGATCCATTCTCTTGTTGGATTTTTTTCAACATATCCGACATGAACATGAATATTATCCGTATTGTAGTGGACTGCACCTGTCCACTCTCCTTTTAACCCTTCTTTTTTTTCTAATTCAGCAATGGCTAATCTTGTGGCCTGATAAATATGTTGCGTTTTTAATTGATTTGTTTCTGGATCAAGATAGTTATTTTCAATCAACCACTCGTTCCGAAAACTAAAAACTAATTGCCATAAAGGTGATTTATTTTCTTGAGCCATTTCGAAGTATTCTTTCATGTATCGGATAACTTCTTCTGGCGCTTGGTCATAATTATTCGTAAACAAAGCTGACGTTTTTTTCGGGTTTGACATGTAGTCATTATAGGTTGAGAACATCGTCTCATTTGAACCTTCAACTGCCGCAATACTATCCATTGAATTGTCAGGTGAAAAGGCATTGAATTGATCAAAATGTTCGTTCCTGGTCGCTTCACTTCTTTCCATATAGTCAAGATATTCTTTGAACGTATCTGTACCTGGCATAACGAACGCACTCGTAAGAATAATGCCCGCCGTTTTCTTATTCATTTGTTACAACCGACTGGGAATATTTTGCCGAATTCATTGCTTGGATTCTTCGGTTTTCTTGTCGCTCTTGTACTATTTTTTTCGCTTGGGTTACACCAAGTGAGTCCGATTCATCTTTAATTTCTAATTGCATAGTTCTTGCTAATTCGTTGAAGAGAATTGTCGTCAACTCTGTGTGTGTTTCAATGACAGATAATAATTTTTTATTCTGTTTTTGAAGGGTTAAAAGCTCATCTATATTATTCTCGTTTTTGTTTTCAATGACATCTAGCATATAATCAATTAAGTCACCTAAATGCATATGCTTTTCTGCAGCAATTCGACTCAAACGATCTTTTGTTTTGTCTGTCATGTATATGTTTTTCGGTTTCTTTTTTTCATCCATTTTCTTTCTCCCTTTCAGTTAATTTCGACGCTGGACGAAAGAATTCCCTTACCATTAAATCCATTCCAAGTTGCATTGATTCAACGACATCTTTTGTAAATGCCTGGTAACGTAATTCTGATTCTAATTGGAACTCTTCGTAGGCGATTTTCTGCAGCACATCTCGTAACATTTCATCTCGACTAGCGTAGCCTTTTTCTTTTGCTACTGTTACCAGTCTAGTTGCTATATCTTTATCTACATCTCTTATTTTTATGACTTGTTTTTCTGTCATTTTTCTCTTACCTTTCAGCCATTTTTTAGTCTTTGATCTGCTTATTTTTTATCACTACACGACATTTTTCTTATTTATTCTCTAGTATTCGCTTAATTGCGCTTTGTGTTTCGGAAGAGCATAAGGGGAAATGGGGGTCAGACAAGCTGACCCGCCTTGCAGTGCAAGGCTTTCCCGTGGGACCCAAAAACGAACGCCACTAGCACTTGGCTAGCAGGTAACTTCATGCAAACTAGCACCTTTTTAGCACCATATAGCACGTTTCTAGCACCTAAACTAGCACGTATTTAGCAGTAACTAGCACCAAACTAGCACCCTTTATAGCACATCTCTAGCACCTACTAGCAGTTGTTTAGCACCCCTTAATTTGCCTAATTAGTTGTTGATTGTTCTTTTCTTTCCTTCAACTTTTCAAGCTTCTCATCAAGTAATTTTTCTTCTTTCTTTATCCCACTTTTTGCTTCAATATACTTGTCTTTTTCACGCTCTAATTGAGCAATTTTAGTCTGAGAGTCTTCTTTTTCTTTTCCAACTTTGTAAATCAATTCTTCCGTTTCTTGTTTTACTTTTTCATCTATTCTTACAATTTCCGAATCAATTTTTTCTGTACTTTTTGCTAGCAATTTCTGTTTATCTCTCGTTGATTTTTCCTCAATGACAATCACATCAGCCAAATATTTTACTCTAGGTTTCTCTTTTAAATCATCGTCTGTTTTACTTTTTCTGACATCCCAATAAAAAGAAGTTTGTTGTGATCTATCTGTTTGTTTTTGCTGACTTTGTTCTTCAATTTGTTCTACAGTCGTTGGTGCTTTCTGTGTAGCATTATAGCCAAAGTCAATCCCTATTGTTTTCCAATTTTTAGGAACACCGTGTAATTGAATCAGATAATAATTTTCTGAAATAGGAATGAGTTTTGTTTCTATTGGTTGCTCTTTTTTTACTTCTCCGGCAAATGAAACGTATTCTTTATGAACTTGGTCTGAAGATTCTTCAACATGAACAAGGACTTCTGCATAACCAGTTGAATTGTTTATTTTTCGAGAAACAATTTCAGCTTCACTTGACCCTATTTTTGTTTTACTTATTTCTCCAATTCCACTATCCAACAAAGGACTATCATCTTTAAAAAATAACCTTGAATAGTTAAAAAATACAAACCCAGAAACTGTTAAAAAAAACATAAATAGATATAATTTTGAAGAATATTTGTGCCATCTTTTTTTCCAACGACCACTCTTTTTTTCACCAGATTGTATTCTGTCACGGTATACTTCTACATTCTCTTTCCACTCATTTAATTTATTAAACATTTTTCATCACTCCTGCGTAAAATAACTTTCGGAGAATTCGCGAGGGGCAATTTGTTCTTCAAATTTTTTTATTTTCCAATGATTTTTTTCATCTTTTTCCAAGTTGAATTTATCAATATATTTCACGTCAAATGCTTGCGCGTTCCCATGTTTAGTAGACACAATCAGACAACCAATCATTGTCGCTTTTCCAGTCACCCCATTCAATTTTACATAGTACTGTTCACTAATAGTTTCTTGTTCAATTCGAATACTATTTTTATAATCGTCAACCCATGCCGGACGTAATTTTCCACTAAGTTTTGGTGTTAAAATTTTAGATAATCCTTTCAATTTTTCTTCCGCCGTGTCTGTAGTAATGTCGTAATAACTTTTAGAAAATTGTTCACCTATTGATTTCAAGTTAACGTATTCTTGGTGTGAATAAGAGTGTTTTGGAATAGGGATTTCCTTAGTAGAAGCACCCTCTTTATCTTCTTTAAACGCTTTTAATTCTTGTTCTAAATCATTCGTTTTCTTAACATAATTTTGAATGGTTTTGGTTTGTTGAGGAAGGAGTACATTTTTAGCATATACAAATGTTCCACCTATCCCTAATGCTAAACCAAATGCACCCATTATTAAAAGTTGGGTTATAGATTTCATAATCTTCTCCTTTACATTTTTGGTATAAAAAAAGTAACCTAAGTAGTTATCTTAGGTTACTTATCTAATTTAGATTTTTGACTGTTGTATCTAAATGAACATACCAATTACTTCAATAACATCGACCCAAGTCAGCAGATCACACTGTTCAATTTTTTCTACATTTCTGTTCATGAAATCAACTGAACGCAGTTGATGGGTAACTATATCTCCTGCTATTTTTTGAGGGTCTTTTATCGCTACATATGTCGCAAAGCTTCGTCTTGTAGAAGTAATAGGGCAAACTAAACAAAAACCCGTACGCTCGTTAAATTCATCTTTACTCACAACTAGAGCGGGTCTTCGTTTTTTGATTTCTTTACCCTTTGAAGGGTCAAAATCTATCCAAATAATATCCCTTTGCTTTGGGTAATCCATCTAGTATTCTTTCCCTTCTAACTTCATTGTATCCCATTCTGTATCTTCTACAGTCACAGAATCTCTAAAGTCTTTCCAATCTGCATCATTTTTAAATATATCTTCTCTTTTAGGCTTTAGAATATACGTATCATCAATTTTAAAAATTGTATACGCATCTCCAACTTCTGGAGAAATCCCTTTTGGGAAAATTGCTCCTACAGAATTGCCTATTTTACGTACTACTGTTTCCATGACTATCATCTCCTATACGTATGTTAAACTAAATTTAACACACCCTCAATCACTCGTCAAATATTACTTATTTTTACGAACAATACTACGTATTTTTGTTATATCAAATGTCCGATTATACTTTGCTACAACTCGCCCACGCTCTGAATTTTGCTCATAGGTAGTAAATGCTTGTCCACCATTTGATACACCTGAAATCACGCCTGTATGGCCATATATTTGAGGGGTTAATACACCACCTGCATACCAATTGACGATATCTCCTATCCTTAGATCAGACGGTTTGGGGTCAAAAATTACTGACCAACCGTACGCTGACCAATTGTAATCATCACCAATTCTTTCGGCATAATCAAAGCCACTTCCACGCAGCTGTGGGCCACCCAATTTTTCAACATAATATGCTGTAAGCATGTAACACTCTCCACCATATATTGATTGACCAACAATAGATTCTAATACCTGTATGTTTCCCCCATTTCCTTCATTAATGCCTTGCTGCATGCTTGCAACATACTGATAAACTAGCTCTGCATAAAACATATTTCCGTATGCATAGCGCCAATTTCCTTTAGCGCTTGCAATAGGATTCGTGTAAACTACTTTTGCTCCTCCACTTTGTTCTTTCGCAAATTCTGCTCCTAATTCAAAAGAATAAGGTCTCTGTTTTTGATAAAGCCAGCTTAAAAATCCACCACCATAATTGTAAGCTTGTAATACAGCTTTTCTATCTTGAATGCTATATTGGTTCGCTAAATCAAGACAACTTTTGTAATGAGTGACGCCTTGACGAATCGATTGTTCCGGACTGGTTATCGTATTAGGAGGTAACCCCGCACTTTCACTAGATTGAAATGGATCACCCCCGCGACCACCCGATTCAACCATTATTATCGCTAAAAGATAGGGTACTTCATCAGGAATGCTCATTTCCTTGGCCACTTTTTCCACTGTTGGTTTTAACGCTAAAACTTCCGGAGGAAGATTTACATTCTCATTTGGCAAGGCATTATTTTTTTCCTCTGACTCTGCACCTGCAATCATAAGAATCATTCTTTCCGTTTCTTGAACAACAGCTATAACAGTTAAACAACCAAGTCCCAACACAGAAAATATGAGAATTATTTTTATTTTTAATGACTTCATACATTCATCTCTTGAACAGCTGATTTTTGTTGCTCAAAAATCGCTTTGGCTTGTTCGTTTTCTTTCTTCTTAATTTCACGACTTTCCAAACGTCCAGTCTTTTTTAATTCCAGGCATTCGTTAAAGTCTCCATTTTCGATTGGTGGTAAATATAAAGACAGCTTTGCTATTTGTTTTAAGTCTTCAGATTGTTTGTATTGGCTGTGAACTGAACGAATCAATTCTTTTCCTGCTTTATCATTATTTACAGCCATTACAATCGTTCCTTCGTTAATATTGAGCATATTTTGCAAATCTTTGTACGTTTTCCATATAGTTTCTTGTTTTGTTCCTGAGCCAGATAATGACAAGAAAAAGGAGTTATTAGGTAAATTTTCCTTATCTAACTCCCATAGTGATAGTGATTCTATTGGTGCTTCTGTAACGAAAAGGGTAATTGGACTTTTGTAATCCATATTAGCGCCAAAGCAAAAGCCGCGGCGGCCATTGCTATTTTCTGCTATTCCTTTAAAATATTTTCGGTCTAGTTTTAATTCTCCTTTTTTGTTTATTTTCATACGCTTTTCTAACGGCTTAGCATATGTCCCTTGAACATCAGCCCCAACATAGGTCCCAAATTTATTCTTCCCGATATCTGTTATTTTAAACAAAATATTCCCACGATTGTCTGAAGTAATTGATCCATCTGCAAAACGACCAATCGTTTCGTCCGATAAATGCCTACTACGCAAATAAGCCCACCCTTTTTCATCAAGTCGGCCTGTATCATAATTTCCTGCAACGGATAAATGTTGCAAATTAAACGGATTTTTTTCTTCTTGCTTTATCCATTTTTGAGTGGTTGTCTTACTAATTTGTTTACTAAATTGATAGTCTAACAGCTGCTGAACAGTATCTTCGTAAGGGTAATTATAATATGCCATGCAAAACTCAATGGCATTATCATACGAGCTAATTCCTTCTGAATACCAATTGACTATGCCATTTTTTACATTTGCTCTCATACTGTCATGATCCACATGTTCTACAAACTTTGAAGAAACTTTCTCAAAAATTTCTCCTTTTTCTTGCATAAACGCTAACATATTTGTCCTTCTAGCAACGTCTAGCTGTTTCTTTGTAAAAACAGGAATTTTTTTTGTATGCATTATTCGCCCACCTTCCTTTTAAGAAATTAAAAAGGAGAATAAAAGATACAAAAAAAAGACACCTACTAATACGAAGTAGAGTCTCTTTGTTTGGAAACTTTCAATGTTCTCTCGTTTTTTACCAAAAACTACGAGTTGAAATGCTTTTTTTGTCTTTTTTAAATAATTCTTTTTAGGTTTAGATTGTTTTTCCTCTTTATTTTTCATGGTTATAGTCCTCCATCGAAGATTCGTTTCTCTGTTTCTGATAAACCATAGCGGAATTTGATATTTTTTGCTCCTTTAATATTTAACAGAATATCACGTTCCTCAAATCCAATAATGTCTGCTATATCATAATCACTAAGTTGCTTCCCAAATACTTTCTTTAGTAATTCTTCTGAAGATTCGTCTTGTTTAAATAAAAAACGATACGTCGAAAGTTTAAACAAGTTAACAACAATTTGAGAAATCTCCCCCATTTCTCCATTTTCACTATTATAGTCAGGAAAAGCATCTGCTATGTCATGCATAATATAAGTTTGTCCGATTAATAATTTTCGCCCTTCTCGGTTATAGCGATCTAATTCCTTCAGTAAAACTTTATTTTTTGTCCGTATTGGATTATGGAATTCATCGGAAGTCATATTAGAATAAATTAACTCATCCACTTTTTTCTGTTTACGATCAAATAAATATTTTTCACGTTGGCCAACTCGTACAGCTTCACTAAACGCTGCTGTATATAAGTTATAGTATTGTGCATTATAAGTGGATATATCTGACTTCACGAGATTTTCCATGTTAAACGTTACAAGCTTTTTATTATAAAAATCAAATGTCGATTTCTGGTTAAAAATATTTCCTGAATCTGTGATAAATGATTCTAATTTTGAAATAAAATCATACATGTCTTTCTTTTCAAATTCTTCCGTAGCTTTATTGTATTCATTTTTAGCGAATTCAAGGATATCTGAGTAAACTGGATACTGTTCTGGATCATATTGCGTTATTTTGTTGACCTCTAACCCATGGCGTTCCATGTAATCAGCATATCCATTGTTAAAGATTTTTTTAGCAGTTGTCATAACTGGACTTTGAAAATCAATATTTTCTGCTAGTCCAAAAACTAACCTCATTTTCACTAAATTAGTTTTTAACGACTGCTCTTCCTTCGTTCTTTTTGTTCGAGCATCCACGTCAGAACGATAAATTTGGCAAGGATTCAATCGAACTTCTCGACCATCATAAAATTCACCGCCTAGAGCTTCTGTGAGCCGTTTTGTTTCATCACTGACATAAAACCCATAATGGATATTATTATACTCTACAGCTTGTTTTAACTGCTTTTTAGCCGCTGTTGTCTTACCGAACCCTTGGCTTCCTAAAATAATACTGCTATAGGACTTTCTCAAACTATCTTTATGCGTTGTAGATAGGCAAACGACACCTGAACCGTACAACGGATAACCACTATACGGAGCATCGTGATCAATATGGTTGGCATAATTAAACGCATAGCTCCCTGCCAATGCTGTTCCTTTTATTTCCTTCCCTTTTCGTTTGATTAGCTTCGCGCCTTCTTTAAAGCTAACAAACGTCGCTTTAAATTGTCTTTCCTGTTCATCTAAAAAACAAGCCGCTTGGAACTGGTGTTTTCTAAGTTTTCGCATGACTTCTTGTTCACGTTCGTCCAATTTCTCAATAGTAGATTCAGCCAATACATAACGTACGTGTATCTCTTTTAATACCTCAACAGATTCAAGGACGTTTTCTACTGTTCTATCTAACTTTTCATACTCTTTGCGTGCTTTCTTTTGAGAAATCCTATCTTTAGAGCTATAAACTCTGTCCTCATACTCTCCTAAGCTCCGATTCAAATTCTGCTCAACAAGTGGATTGGAGGTATCAATTGTATGCGTATCTAAAGTAGTTAATACATTTTTCATACAAAAGACTTGTTCTCCCCAAAAGTTAGGATTGTTTTTAGGACGATAAATGACTAGATTAAGTACTCGAATAAACCCATCAGAAATTTGTAAATCTTTAGACGAATGAGGTTTAATTCCACCCATTGGTTGAATCGTACCCACAAACAAAGGATCGTAGCCTTTTTTTGCTACAATTTTTTGTACCTTCTCGTCTCTTCCAATGTAATCTGTCCGTTGATAAGGAATTCCTATTGGCAAAGGAGCTAATGGATTGTACCGACGAAATAAAAATTTTATTTTTTGTGTTAGAGTCATCGTATTAATACGAAAATCTGTACTTTGCGCTTGACGAATTTCTCTTTCAACTTCTTTTAATTGCTCTTCATCATCCGCAAATACTTGTAAATAAACCGTATCGATCAATCGCGTATTATCTAAATTTTCAAGGACTGCCAACGTATATTGTTGTTCTTTTTTTACTGTCTCGCTCAACGCACCCATTTTAAAACGGCGTTTTGCATAATCAATATTTTCAGACATATCAATGGGAAAGCTTGTAAATATAAATTTTATGTCTGTATGAACAGTTTTTAAAAAGACTAAGAAATCATTCAATGCAGATTGCCGCTGTTCTAAACTTCCTTCTCTTGCTGAAGAATCTTCAATTCGATAAAAATTGGTTACACCTTTTTCTAACGCAATACATTCTTCTGAAATAATTCGACGTTCTGGCATAAAGGCCAGCACCGATTTTTCAACCTTCTGTATTTTCTTCTTTTTTTTCTCTTTTGTCGTAGTATCTACCAAAGCTGGCTCTACTTGTACATCCAATAATTCATCTGTATCTACAATCAAATTCTTTCACTTCCTTTTACTCTACTTTGTCAAATTTGGAATAGATTAAATCTACTGGAGTAATAATCAAACACTTTAAAAGAAAGCAAAGAATATTCCCTGCTTTCTTTACATTTAAATAATTTACCTTAGTTATATTCTTTCATTTCTTCTTCAATCAGTTTGTCTTCTTCTGCTAATTCTTCCTCGGTTAGCATTGCCATAGATAAATCTTCTTCGTCTTGGAATTGTTGTTGTGCTAATGGGTGATACGCTTGTCTATTGTTCGTTAAGATTATCCATAACCGTTGATAGTTTCTTAAACTATTCCTAGTAAGAGAACTGGGAGATAACCAGTAAATACCCATAATCATTACAAAAAGAAAAGCAATTGTTCCTAAAGGTCCATATGTTCTTTCTTGTAGTCCTGTAGCTACCTGAAAGAGAATGAAACAACAAACCGCATCTTTTGTTAAAATCTTTCCTACAAACTTTGCTTGGGTAAATATTTCTTCTTGTATCTCATGCATAGGTCTCTATCCTTTCTTATTTTTTGGTCTTTTTTCTTTAGGTAGTTGTTGTGACTTCTGCTCTTTTCGTTGCGCTAGCCATTCATTTACTTCTTGTCCAAATTCTTTGTTTCTCTTGTATCTATCTACCTGGTTACCAATAGGATTTTTCATGTTCTTTTGATATTTGTTAGTATTTACCATTTGACTAACTTTCTTTTTAAATGGATTTTCTAATGGCTCACTTGAACTATTAGAAGGTGATTCAGACTCACTATCAGAATCGGAGTGTTCCATGTTGCTTGATTCACCTGTATATTTAGAGTTTTCATCTTCATTATCGGCCATTTTCTTATCATTTAGCTGACCCTCATTAGCAGTCGTTGTGTTTTTAGGTGTATCGTCATTAACATTTTCTTGTTCATCGTAATCACTCATATTTTGATCATTCGTTTCTGTATCCGTATTTTTACTTTCAAAATCCTCTGTTTCTTTGCCATCGTTTGTTCCATTTTCATCAACAGCCGAATCGTTAATATCCTCTCCATTTTTTTCCTGATTATCTAATGTATTTGTATTATCCGAAGTTTCCTGGTCTGAATCTTCCTCTGATTTACTATTGGCAATATCTTCGTCATTAACTGCTTCATTAGGTTCTTCAGATACATCTTTTGAAGGATCGTTCATTTGAGTGTCACTCGGTTCGTCTTGTGGCGCATTATTTGTATCTTCAGTATTTTTTTCAGATTCATTATCGGTATCAAATTTATTCAAATTCGCATCTTCATCATTTTTTCTCTCGGCGTTTCCAGAAGCTAATCCTGCGACAAAACCTGCGGTTGCTACAGTACCAGAAGTAGCTGCTCCTACAGTCGTTTTTACACCACTACCAATTTGATCTACTGCTTTTTTAGCACCCATGCCCATTACAAAAGAACCAGCTGTTGATAATCCAGCATCAATTCCCAGTGTTTTTTGTATGATAGCAGGACCATCGTAAATAAACCATGCGCCGCCAACTACTGCAAATAACTGCGCCCAAATGGACGTAGTTGTCGCAAA
This sequence comes from Enterococcus sp. HMSC078F03, assembly GCF_001811595.1. Lineage (NCBI taxonomy): Bacteria > Bacillati > Bacillota > Bacilli > Lactobacillales > Enterococcaceae > Enterococcus > Enterococcus sp. HMSC078F03. Next base: position 14,807 of record NZ_KV805604.1, read on the forward strand.
AACGAAACTGTTGTAATAAATAAAAACATAGTACATTGTAAAAATAGAAATCACCATGACAAATCCACCAACAATTTCCATTAATACCATTTTCGCTCGCTTAGTCTCTCTAAAGCTGAAAAAAACAACAACATTAGCCCACAATTCATTAAAAGCTAACTCTATCCCTAGTCTGCCCACTCTTACCATTGAAATGACCAATGAAAAAGCCAACACCCCTAAAGTAACAATTAAAGGTATCCAGTCTACTTTCCAGCGATAATATTTGGGAGCAAACATTGATTTTATTAACCAACCTAGAACTCCTCCATTCCCTTCATCTAATTCTACTGCTTCTTTACCTTCTTCATTTTGCTTGTTTCTTAACTTGTACTTTAGCACTTCCCCATTTTCAACTTCATCGGGATCTAAAATACGTTCGTTCACGTCAAACCCTGTTACATCTGTTAAATAGTTTTTATTTTCAGGCTTAGTCGTTTTCCACCCACCATCTGCTAAAACAAAAACATCTGTAACATTATTTTTAATCGTTGAGAACCCAATATCTCCTTGTGTGGCGCTTAATTCGCCTTGTGTAGCTTTAACCAACTTCATTCCATCACTCATAATTGTTGGAAGCATTAAAGACATCAGCAACAACATAAGTACATTCATAGGAATATCTCTTGTTTGAGAGGATTTCCCGAACATTAATACTAAACCTATTGTTAGAATCGCAATGCCAACACCAAATGACTTAAAGCTGATTAATGTTTGTAGCAGCCCTCCCTCTCCTTTAAGAGAAGAATCATTATAAAAACCTAAGAAGGTCAACATTTCTGTCATTATGTTTTCTAAATTTTGCACAATCCATAAGAAAAAACGTGCAATACCAAAAAGTATATTCCGTCCTATATCTGCCCCCAAATTCGCTAGTTTGAGGAAATCATCAAATGTAATTAAAATCTTTAGAATCTCATCAGAACTCATTAGAATTCCTCCATTCTTTTAGTTGTTGTACAACCATATTTACCGCCCCCTGACCGAAACTTGATAAAATACAACTAATATAAGAACGAACATTGCCAGTTTTCGATACTCTTTCCAGTTCTGCAAATGATTGAGGTTCCTTTTCTCCAGTCATTTGAATCAAAGCTATCAGTCTTTTTTGTTGCTCGACTGAGAACACATTGATTACTAAATGTTCTAATTTATCTCCATACATATCTTCAAGAAACTTCGCCTCTTTTGCATATTTTTCTGTTGAAAAAACTGATTTCACTTCTTTTTTTGCAATCTGTTCTATTGGTGTAATGCTATTGCTGTCTTTTCTTCGTTCTGGCTTCTTATACGTCGGTATTTGCGGAATCACTTGTTTTTGTTGGTCAATTATTTTCCCTGGTTGTAGTTTCCAGTTTAAATCCTCTAGTTCTATTTCCATGAATTGATTGTTTACTGGTATTTCTTCCCAAGAAACCTTATCTAATTTTCGGAATTTATAAAAAGGAATCAAATTTGTATCATTTTCGTACGTATTGTAAATAGGATACTGATAAATAGGGTTTCCTTCCAAATCTCTGTGTTTATTAATACGTAAAATAACGGATTCTCCTTCACGTAGTCGTTCTAATTCAAAAGAAGCAAGTAAATCAATTCTCTCTGTACTTTCTGTTTCTGTCGACTTAATCGATAATGGATCTTTATGTCTTGTTTTTGAATAATTCGAACGATCTCCTAGACGTCCGGAAATATATTTATTAGTGGACTCTGAACCTGTCCTTATATAAGCTAAGTTTCCTGTATTGCCTAAGATAATATCTTTTGTATCTTCATCATAGAGAGAAGATAATTGTTGAATATCCTGCAAGACCAAATGTGAAAACAAACGTCTACTTAATCCAGCAGTCCATTTACGTGCTAAATCAGAAATAGCAACTCCTAAGTTTCCACCTTCTTCATAGATAAAATGAACATCACGGTAACACTGAGAATCGTCTTCTAAATTACAACGATTCAACAATACTTGATAAATTTGTTCTAAATACATCACACCTAATTGATTATTAGACGTATCCGCGTCACTTAGCATTACAAAGACAGCGGTTGGTTGTTCTCTATCAAACCCGACTAGTTCCATGTCAAAACCATCATCAATTGCTGTCATTTTTGCATTTAACGTCATTAAGAATGGTTCTAAATCTCCATCAAAATGCGTAATAATATTTCCCAACGTCACATGAGCGGGTGCTGAAGCAAAAATGGCGTCATAATGACGTTTTGCCGGGTGCGTTCGTGGTAATTCGCCGAAAAATACGTCTAATTCGCTTTTATTTTCATATTCAGCTAGCAACCGCTGTAACTCATTTTCATCATTTGAGTATTTCTTTAAAAATTCATGCGAATTTTCTTTAATCCTCCGTCTCTGCATGTCGTTTACAACATTATAAATAGTGTAAGGATTCACTTTACTTGTTTCATTCTCTTCGTATTCCTGATCAGCTAAAGCAAGACCCACACTCATAAACAAACTTCGACACGCCTTCGTCCAAAACCCGCCGTCTTTACCTTCGTTCACTTCACGAAAATAAGAAAATGCTACCTGTTTAATAATTTTTTCTGCATTGGATAATTGTTGCTCTGCTTTAATACTTACATTTAATCCTTCGCTAGCTTTTCCTTTTTCTTTTAAACCCACACTCTCTTTTTTTAAACGCTTATAGTGCCGATAGTAATTATTAAACACAGCTAATGCTGGGATTGGGTCTGAATAATAAGGATTGACTACGTTAGCAATTCTTATACGATACCCACGTCGTTTTAGCGTGTTGTACCATTTTCTAGGTTCATCACCTTTTGTAGCCGTCATAACAAAAGAAGCACGATTAGCAATCAATCGTGCGCGTGTGAGTATATCAATAAATGTGTCTACAAAATAGATTCCTTTCCCTTGACGAGTTCCTGCTAACGTAATGGTATTGGAATCGGTAGTATCTACATAGAGAGAAAATGTGCCTTCTGCTTTTTGTTTCATGGTCTTAGGTTTTCTGCCTACTGGATATCCTGGTTTTCCATCATAAAAATCCTCCGTTTTAGTAAAAGGGTGTACTTCTACGGTTGGATATTGTTTGTCCATTCCTTCTGTGCTTTCAAAATCCATTGTTCCTTGCACATGTTCTTCCTCCAATGATCGAAAAGACGTATACATTCGATAAGCGATTATGCTTGTTGATAGTATGCTTGCTATGAACAAAAGAATATAAGCAAACAAGTACTCAGACAACGGATAATAGAAAAGGGTCTCTTTAAATTCTACCCACTGGATAGAAAAAAGATTACTTTTTAAAAGAGAAAATATATTTTGTAATAACCAATTGCCTACGATTATTTCTGTTAAAAAAAGAAAAATCATGGCAGGGATTAAAAAACGCTTATCTGCTAAAAAACGTAGGTTGTTTTGCTTTGCTTTTTCATAATTTTTCTTTTTAAACTTTCCTTTTTCTTTTTTCTTCATTACTTGATTGATTCCCTCCAATCAAAAAAAGAACGCTGTTTTCCTAGCGTTCTCCTCTTTTTATTTAATCACCTATTAAAGTCTCACTAATTCGGTGTACTAAATCATACTTTTTCCACTTAGTTAATCTCTTCTCAATTACTTGTTTTTGTTTCTCTAATTTCTCTATGTCTTTCTCGATGCTCTTTTGTTGTTTTTCCTTGAGAGCAACATTTTTTTGATATGTTTCGTTGAGTTTAGGTACATTTTCTAGCACATCCTTTAACGGATATGCAATAGTTCTGACTTCTTTATCTTGAAAAACAACAGTAAGCTCTAAAAATTTCCTCTCTTTTTTCTCAACTGATAGAATATCTTTTACTAAGGGGAAATCCTTTTGTATGAAGGGGGATAACTCTTGTTCATATGCTAAAATTTCTTCGTCTGTTAAATTATCTTTTGATTGAATCACTGGTAGTAATAGTCTTTTTACTTTTATTTGAGTTTCTATAGGATATAAGTGGGATTCCTGGGAAACAGTACCAATAAAAGTCAAAGTCATTACTCCGGCCAGCAATAGAAATATCAACGACATTGCAAATATTTTTAACCGATCCATAATTCCACTCCTTATTTGATTGATTCCCTCCAATAAAAAAGAAAGAGAGCAACTCTTACTTCAAGAGCTCTCTCTTTTTTAATGTTCTATTTACTTCGAACAATTTTTATTTTCTTTTGACCTTATATAAAAAGGATTCTGGTTCAAATCTACTTTTTGAAAATTATGTTTACTTTTCTTGATTGGTAATAGGCGTCTCCACCATTTGACTCGTTGGTTCATCTATTTTAACTTCCGCTTCTTCTTTTTGTGCAGTCGTACCTATCATTGAATCAGAGACTGTCTCTGGTTCTTTTGGTTGGTCTTTGATTGGTTGTGGTAAGTGAGTAAAATCTTTTTGTACGTCTGCAACGGCTTGATTTTGCGTAGTTGCGATTTCTTTCACTTCTTTTACGGTATCTTGTACCTCACTTAATGTTTCTTGTGTTTCTTGACTCTTTGCGACAACCAATTGTTGTGAAATTTTTTCTTGATTGTTTTGTACAGCAACAGCAGCTGCTTCTGCTTGTGCAACTTCTGTTTGAACATTGACAGCCACTTCTGTATTGGTTTGCGCTTCATCAATTGCTGCACCAACCGTTTCTTTTGCCTGTTCTGCTTGAGGTTGCAATGTTTCTTCGTAGTGATTTTCTAGGTTTTCCAAGTTTTCATGCGTTTTCGTTGCATTAGAAACCTTGTTTTCAAAATCATTTGTTGCCTGGTTCGCTTTTTCTTGGGCGTTGTGAACTTCGACAACTTTTTCTTGTAGTTGTTGGTATGTTTGGTTATACAAAGGTGCATTAATCTCTTCTACCTCATTGTTCTCACTTACTAATGTCTTAATTTGTTCAGATAACTGATTATATTCATCGACTAAATGCGCTACTTCTGACCAATAGTTTGTTGTTTCTTCCCCATTCTTACTTAATTCTTCCACTTGAGTGAGTTGCGTTAACTTTTTCTGCACGTTTTCTAGTTGATGATTAATATTTTGTGCTTTTTGTGTAGCCGCTACTAGTTGATCTTGTGATTTTTTAATCAATTCTGAAACCGTTGGTTTTGTTGGTTGTTCGGGATCAACTGGTTGATCTGGTACTTCCGGTTGATCTGGTTTTGATGGTTGATCTGGTACTTCTGGTACTACTGGTAAATTTGGCTCATTAGGTACTAGCGGTTTATCCGGAATCACTGGTTTTTCTGGTAAAAGTATTTTATCGGTTGTATCTATTTTCCCTGGTAATTTTTCCATTGGTTCACTTGCTGTTTTCTCATTGGCTAACGCAAGAATTGTCTCCCGCTGTTTTTCTTTTTTGTTCGTTTCTCGAATCGCTTCCTTACGGTCCTGTTGAACAAGCGCATTCGCTAGTTGTCCTAATAGATCGCTTTTTATTTCAGGTATCTCCACACCAAAAAGTTTTGGTTTTTCTTCTTTTGTACATTCAAAACCGCTAACTACTTCTGCTAACGAATCTTTTGTTTTATGTGGCTGCTTACTTTTAATTTTTTTGTCTTTATCCTTGTTTTTTTCTTCATTCTCCGTCACTTTCCGTTCCCAAGGGGACTGTTTACTTTTTGGTGTTTGGCGCTCTTCTTTAGGTTTTGTACCTTGTTGCTCTGTCTGTGCTTCCTTCTTTTCCCCCTGGTTGAGTGCGGCATAAGTCAATCCACTTCCTAGTAACGCAACTGAACATAATCCAATAATTAGATATTTATGCTGCTTTTTAGCGGTTTCTTTTTGATTTCCGTTCATTTCTTTCATCCCTCTCAATTGTTGTGTACAAAAAAAGAGCTATTCTTTTTAGAACAGCCCTTTTTTTGCTTTTTTATTTACTTTCTCGTTCGTTATACGTATAATAGATTATGAAAAGAGGACATGCTCGAAACATGTCCCCTTAGAGTAAATGACCGATAGAAGATCGGCAGCATATATTTTGACGATACAAAAAAAGACCGCCGTAAACCCGCTAAAGTCTACCGACGGTCTTTTTTGTTGTCGTCTTTTTTGCCTAATTTATAGACTTGTATTAATAGCGTAAGCAAGGCCAACACTTCTAATACAGACACAACTGCACAACTCCTTTGCCAGTTTTTCTGATTTACTATGAGTACTCTCATAGGCACCAGCTCCTTTGCGGTGGATTTATGCTACCGTCTTCAACTTCCATTTACTCTTGGTGATTATATCACATTTTTCGCTCTTTTTTTATCTAATCCGTAAAAGTAATCAGTGGAACAAAGAGTTGAAATTCGTAAATTCATTCATAATTTTATCCTCCGAATTAATGAACAGACTTACCAATTTGTTCCAAATTTTTCAGCCATAGCTGATAATTATCAGCAGCTTCTTTTCGCTCGTTTTCTGATAATTCTTTATTTTCCTTATCTTTGGCGTATTTTTCTAACAAGTTATGAATACTTTTGGCTACTTTAATTGCTTCGGATAATCCATTATCCTTCAATCTTTCGTTTATTCTCTCCGCTTCAGATATTTTTCGCTCTCTAAGAAGTTTATACGCCTGTTCGATTTCCTTACTTTTGATTTGTTTTGTTAGCGTATCGTTTTGAATTTCTTTATTAATAAGCTTTGCTTCTTCTATCTTACCTTGTTCTAAAAAAGCATAGCCTACCATTGCTTGAACATCACTATCCTGTGGTAACTTGGAAAGTTCTGTTACTTTCTGCCAATCTTTGTCTAAAAAAGCAAGATATAGCTGAGCTAACTGTGTATTAGAGTGTTCAGCTATTTTTTTCAAACCAGCTTTATCTTCTTTTTGAAATAACTCCTCAATTAGCTCTGGTTCTTTCTCAGGATATTTTTTTACTATTTCAGCGTACTTTTCTTTATTGACTAACTGCTGATACGTAGGTTCTAAACTAGTTTTGGCCGTCGATTGCCTTCCCGCCATAAATTTCCAACCAATCACAATTAAGAGTATTCCTATCACAAACACTCCTAAAATTCTCAATTGTTTCTGGGAAAGTTTTATTGGAGAAATAACGTGTATTTTCCTTTTAAGCCTCCCGACTTTTTGGGTATTTTTGGGCTTCTTCTCTTTTTTGAAGAATCTCGTTTTCTTTTCGTTCGAAAAACTAGCCTCCTGTAGATTCTTAAAAGGAATTTTGTAGAGTAAGCCCTCCGCCTGCTCTGCCGTCATTTTCTTTTTTTTGACTAGTTGATTTAACTTCTTTTGTATATCTTTTTCTAGTGTCCATTCATCATTTAATTTTTCAAAACTTCCCCGATAAAAAGGATCTCCACCAACTTCCAATAGTTGGAAAGTTACTGCCTCCTTAACATACATGCATCTTGTGATTTCAATAAAATCTGCGAAGGGAAGTAACTCCAACGGTGGTTGTTTTTCTAAGACTTCAACGTTAGACGATAAAATCTCCACTTCTACAGTCATTTAAGAATCAACCTCCTAACCAACCCCAAACAGTATCTTTAATCCAAGTAAAGTTCACAATAATTGCTGCACCAACAAATGCTCCGAAAACCCATTTTTTTGCCCATTGTGCAATATCATGTCCCATAAATCTAGCTCCTCCATAAATGAGGACTGCTATACCTAATGCCGGATTAGCAAACTTTTTAAATTCCGATCCTAAACCAGTTTCAACGCCTTGAATTGTTCGTTCAACATCGGCAAATGCCGGCATCATCGTACTCACTTCAATCCATCCAAGACCAATAATCGTTTGAATTACAGCTGTAAAATACTTCACTTTTTTCTTAATTTTGTTTTTCACGTTGATTTCCTCCTAAATTATTCTACTTACTTTAACTATTCATTTGTTCCTTTTTTCCGTTCCAATTCTTTTTTCAATAGTCGGTCAATGACTTCTGATTGTTCATTTAAATACTTTTGGTGCTGATTATTAAGCCATTCTTCATAAGACTGTCCATTTAAAGCCATTAAAGATTGAACACGTTTTTTTATCGTTCCATCAATTTTCACTGCCATTGTTATTCCTCCTAATTTATTCTTAAATAGTCAATAAATCACTTGTCTTTCTTTTGGTACTACTAGTTCAAAAGGAATTTCTAATCGTGCTAAACGCTCACGTTCTCCTGAAAAATCTTTTACTGGTACTTGTTTGACAAATTTCTTTTTAAAGCCGTAATTTTCATAGATATACCCAAAAGCAACAATCGTTTCATTGTAACGTTCCGCTGGCTTAACGGATAAATAATAATCAAAATGAAACAAACAAGTAATCGGTGTCTCTACACTAACTTCTATTTCACTACTTAATGCCCAAAGCTGACCTTTGGCGACTTCAGCAGCTTCTTGTGTCTCGTAACTTTTCACCCAAGCTTGGCGACTTTTTAGCCATTGATACCCAAGTTTGTGTAACTCCATTTTAATAGGGAAGCCATTCTCAACTACCGTACAATAAATGGTTTCTTTCGCATCAGTCGCCCAACTTTCTAACTCGCCATAAAGAGCAGTTTCTTCTTCTAAAAAACCAGTGCCTAACATAATTGTTTGTTCTTTTTGACTAATTTTCCCTTGCTTAAGCAATTCCCCTAATAATTCCTTCACTATTTTCTCTTTTGCTTCTTCCTCTTGAAATTGCTCACGATTAACAACAACAATATGAGCAGCTAATAAGCGTATCAGTGTCAGCATGACTTCCACAGGCTCTCGTAACAAATTGCTCACTTCTAATACACGTTCTACTTCTAAATAGTTACCAAGTGTCCGTTTACGCTGTTTTGGAAGAACTCTTACAAAAAAATTTTTATACGCTTCCGCATTTAGGTAGGTCTGATCTAATAACTGGCAAAGCCACTTTTTTATATCTTTTTCACGTTCGTTCATCGAAAAATCACCGTCCTTTTCTGCGTTTTCGTTCTTCCTCAAACAATTCTTCAATGATTTTTGATCCTTCTTTGGTTGAATTTTTACTAGCTTCTGTAAAGCGTAACAAGAATTTAGTCACATCATCATTCGTTGCATCTGGAAACCTTGAAAAGTAGTCTATTTGTAGCCATTCCCAAAACCCGTGTTCATTTTTATTACTCATTTTTTTCACCCTATCCTTTTAATGTTTCGCCGAAGATCTCTTCAAATACCCCTCTATTAATAGGTGTTTTGATAAAAAAGACTGGCACATTAATTTTACCTAAATTTGGTTTCACATAGATACTTTTTTCTG
>NZ_KV805605.1:0-549 GCF_001811595.1 Enterococcus sp. HMSC078F03
ACGCTAGAATAAAGGCTTGTGGGTCTTTGGCAGAAATCGTCACCGTGCCTTTGGCATCGTCCCATGAGATCGTAAACTGGTTGGTAATGTCTACCCCTTTAGAATCTTTGACACGAAGTAAATCTTTGATTGGTGACACTTTCGTTTCGTCGTAATCATCGAAGAAAGAAACGCCTGTCGCAAGATCGACTGTATCAAAGGCAAAGTCTTTATCGTACCCTTTTAAGTCCCAGGTCATTTCATAAGAAAGAACATCACCACGAGCCACTTTTCCATGATTAATGTCTTCCCCTTTCTTGTTATGAACGGCTTTGGTTGGTTTTGGATCATCAGGTGTATGCGTCACCACCGTATTAGAACGAACAAGCTCTTTGTTGTAGTTTTCTGTTTGCGTGTTTTCTACATCACCTGTTTTGATCCGTTCGACTTCCAGATACACAGACCAAGCTTGTTTGCCTACTTTATTGCTTCCTTCATTTAAGGCGGCCAATAATGCTTGATTCATCGTAAACGTTAAGTCTTTATTGTCTTTGTTTTCTAAAAGAATGT
>NZ_KV805606.1:0-4662 GCF_001811595.1 Enterococcus sp. HMSC078F03
TGGAAATTTTTGCCATTTAAATAGAAAAGTGACAATGGTTTTTCAATGTATGATTAGGGTGTGTTCTAAATAGTTCGAGAAAGCAGGTAAAATTTTTGAAAATTGCATATATCCGAGTCTCGTCGATAGATCAGAATGAACAACGGCAAATTGAAGAAATGAAAAAGTTTGGCGCTGAAAAAATTTTTATAGAAAAGCAATCTGGAGCGACGATTAGTCATCGGCCGATTTTTCAGGAAGCTTTAGATTTTGTCAGAGAGCAAGATATTTTTATTGTAGAAGCCATTGATCGACTTGGCCGCAATTATGACGAGATTATCGATTCAGTAAATTATTTAAAGAAGAAAAATGTACGACTCATTATCACCAGTTTACCGATCATGGCTGAAGCAATCGAAAATCCTCTCCTGGATAAATTTATCAAAGACCTAATCATTCAAATTTTGGCCATGATTGCTGAACAAGAGCGTACTGAATCGAAACGACGCCAGGCACAAGGAATTAAAATCGCTAAAGCAAACGGCGTCTATAAAGGTCGTCCTAAGTTATACAGTGCAGACACAAAAGATCCTCAACGTCGCCTTGTTTATAAGAGCATCGTCCAGGATCTTGAGAATGGGGTTGCTATCTCAAAGATTGCAACAGACTACAATGTGACTAGGCAAACAATTTACCGAATAAAAAAAGAAATCGACCAACTAATTGTATGATTTCTTTTTTGAATCACGTAATTATTAATTAGCTTTGTCATCAATACAGACAATCATTTTAGATTCATCTAGCTAAGTTGATTATATTTATGTTAAAAAGAATTTAGTTAACATAAATATAATTGATGCATAAACCGTCCTTATTTAAAGGTATTTAACATTGACAACTTAGTATAATATATCTTATGTAAACTAATAAAATTTGAATTTTATTTTATACACACTCGATAATAGATCAATTTTATGGTCCTCCGCATTTACGATTGCACAAGAGAAACATAAAGTCGACCTATTAGCATTTCTTTTCAATTCAAACATTAGAAAGTTTCTACCTCTGCTACTAAAAAATGAAATTATCTATTTAAAATTTAAAACGGTAAATCTGATTCATCCAAATTGGAAAATGGATCAGCCTGTATTGGAGCTTTATATTTCTCCATAATAACAGATATCTTTTTTTCATTTTTTAAAAAATACCTTTTAAATTTCTTATAGTCCTCTGAAATCAAAATATAGCGTGATGGATACTCATCAAAAGAAGAATCGTATTCTTCTTTCAAGATTCCCGATTTACTTAATTTTTCTAGTACATCAAATACTCTACCACTCAAGTAACTCCTTAAATTGTTATCACTTTCCCATTGAACTACTTTTCTATAAGTTGAATTATCAGTTGAAAAGATAGAATTTTCATCCATAAACGCATATATTAGCAGCAATCTTTCATCGTTGTCAAATTCTATTGGATCAAAAATATCTAAGTTGTCATCAAAATCTTTATCAGTTCCGGTAACTTTTTTGTTAATTACTGAAGGTGTCTTGTAAGAAATAGAATCTAAATCAAAGCGTTTTGATTCTAAATTATTTTGTGCTTTCTCAATTAAATAATTAACTTTTTTTGTGAGAAACCTTCTGATATTGTCTTTGCTATATGTTCCATAAAAACCCTTATCTTCTAAAGAGTCCCTGTACTTCTTAACTTCTATATACTCTTCAGCCAAAACTTGTGGAACTGGTTCATCTAAGAAAAAAACCCCTACCTCGCCTTTGCTATTTTTATAAAAGTAATCAATTTCTGCTATAGTTCCCGATCTATAATTATCAACTGGAGAACCCAACTTATGGCCAAAAATCGCTAATAATATATCACTATTTTCTACAATTTGTTTATTAATAACACTTTGCCCAGAGCTATTATTTATATAAGTAGGAATCGCATTCGTTTCCCATCGAATTGGCATCAAAATTACTTTTGTATTATCTGTATTTTCTATATTCCATCTATATATGGTTTCTTCTACTTCATTCCTCTTTGCTGCTATATCACCTGGTGATGCTATAAATACTTTTATTAGATTTATGGTTTTCATTTATTGTACCTTTCTCTTTATGTCTCTTTAAAGTAATTTTTGTATAAAATTTATTGACTTTCACACTATAGGACAATTTTTATCTATTTAGTACAAAAAGGCCCACTAAACTAATTGATTAGTTAGGAGCCTATTATAGGTATATTTTCAACTCGCTTTTAAGCAAATTCTACTACCAGCTTTTTGCCTAATGCCCTAGCGATATCATCAAGTTTATCGAAAGATACGTTATCCCCTCTCTCAATTCGAGCAATAGTAGATTGAGTTGTATGTGCTTTTTGTGCAAGCTCCGCTTGAGTTAGGCCTGCTTCCTCCCGTGCATGATAAAGAGCAACCGCAGTTTCGAGTTTTCTTCCTTCACGGTCATATGCTTCTGCAAAATCTTTGTCTTTTTGCTTTTCTTCAATCAATTTTTTAATCATCATTTGTGAACCACTCCTCTCTAAGTTCTTTTGCATGTTTAAGTTCACTTATTGGTGTTTTCTCCGTTTTTTTAGTAAATCCATGGGTAATGACATACCTTCCATTGACCACATGGAAATAGATAGCTCTTTGGATGTTTGATCCTACCTTACTTCTTAATTCGTACAAATTAGTGTCTAATTTTTTCACCCATTTCAAACGTTGAGCTACTAGCATCCCATTCTTTTCTGTTTCTTCAATTGTACGTAAAAGTTTTGCACTATCTTTTTTTGGTAATGTTTCCAACCATTCTAAAAATTCATCGTGACCATTAGGTCTTTTAAATGTTTCAAAAGATATTTTTTTCATACCTAATTATATCATATATCGATTTAATTTAATAGTTTATAATATATTCGAATCTATTTTTCGTTCAGCATTTTATACTTAGTAAAAAGATACTCACACAAAATCAAAGAAGAATTTGCAGCAAGTATTGCTTCTTCTTCTTTGATTATTATTCTTCTGGAACCATGAGCATGAGCATCTCCTTGACTGTTCCTCATTTCAAGTATTTTATCTGATAATGTATTGAGTGCTCCAATGAGTGCTTTAATTCTATTATCCATATCTGTTTCAGTTTTAATATTAAGACGCTCAAATGCTTCTTTTCTTAATTCTTTTGATTTAAATAAATTAGTATTAACAATCGATCCTTCCGTATGTTCAATAATAAATTTTAAAACTTCATCAATTAAGGTATTTGCTTTTGTCAGAACAGAGTCAAAATCTTTGTTTTTAATATCTGTTTGAATCCTAATTGGTAGCTGTCGGATATAAAGTAAATCAATCTCGCTTGAAAACTTTGTTTTTCTTAATATAGTTGAATCATCTTCTTTAAATGCATCCTCCAAAAGTAACTGAACTATTGGATTCATTTCATTAGATTCATATTGCTTGTCTTGATCCATAATATCTTTTAAGGAATGGATTAACTTATTCTTTAACGAATCATCAAATTGATCATCGACAAGAAACTTTTGAAAGGATACTCCCTTTGAACCTCCATAATGATTTTGTAGTTCAACACCTACGATTTTTTTTGTAAATATGTTCCACGTTACATTGTTAAAGTTCAAAATATATCCCGCCGAACCAACTGAAAAATAATTTGCTAATTGTTTTGCTTCATCTATAGTCATCATTTACTTATACCTCTTAAATTGTATGTTGGATTATTTTCAAATAATTAATACCAAAGATACACTGTTCAAATAAAAATGATATAATATTTGACTCATCGACTAATAGATTGGGAGCGTCAATAATTTTGTGTAAATGATTCTTCCCTACTGCAGATTGTTTCTAATTCTCAATCAGTTGGCTTAGCATTTGTTCAAGTTCGCCTTCGGCCTGTTGAAAGCCTTTATGACTGCGACCTAGGAATTTTTGGTTGTAAGTATCAAAAGACGAGACTAAGAAACGTTCCATCGACTCTTCATTTTGGAACTGTTCCTTGCGGTGGCTGTATTTCTTGATTTGCTTATTAAAGGATTCAATCAGGTTCGTAGAATAAATACTCTTGCGTATGGCCAAGGGGAAATCATAGAAAGTGAGCAAGTGATCGTTCGAAAGAATCGATTCAACCCCTTTTGGATAGCTAGTTTTCTATTTTTCCGCAAAAGCACCACGTGCTTCCAACGCCACCTCTTTAGATGAGGCTTGATACACCATTTTAAAATCATCACAGACTTCCTTACGATCATCGACACGCACTTTGTGACTGATATTACGGGAAACGTGTACACAACAATGTTGAAAACGAGCTTTGGGATAGAACCGACTAATCGCTCCTACCATCCCCTTTAAGCCATCCGTGATGAACAGGAGGACATTTTTCAAACCGCGCTCTTGAAGGTCCAATAAAATTTCCTCCCAAATCATGATGGATTCAGTCGGTGCAATCGCATAGCTCAATACTTCCTTTGATCCGTCCGGGCGAATGCCAACTGCGATATGAATAGCTTCCTTGGCGACGGTTTTCCGCTTTAACGGAATATACGTTGCGTCCATATAAATAGCAGCATAACGGTCATGAAGCTCCCGTCCTTTAAACGCCGTTACCTCTTCTGTAAATGATTTTGTTATATTGGACATGGTTTGGGGCGTGTAGTGATGCC